>JAABSF010000130.1 GCA_011390535.1 Deltaproteobacteria bacterium
GTTTGTCCGATGTGTTGGATGAGGCTGGTTTCGAAAAGGGCCAAGTTTGGGGCATTATTGCAGATCTCGGGTTATCCAGTAATCAGCTCGACGACGAAGAGAGAGGGTTCAGTTTTAGCTCCAAAGGGGAGTTGGACATGCGCATGGATCCTTCATCCGAAGTTACCGCGTTGGATTTGATCCGCAATCTCTCCTTTGAAGAGTTGGGAGATATCTTTAAAAAACTTGGTGAAGAGCCGCAGGGTAAACGTTATGCCCGCGCGATCAAGAGAGCGCTGGCTGAGCAGGGGGCATCGGACGGCTTGTCAAGTGAAGAGAGTGCGATGAGCCCGGCAGAGTTGGCAGGGGTGATTGAACGTGCAGCCGGTGGGAAGATGTGCGCTCTCTCCAGGCGGCACCCGGCTACCCGGGTATTTATGGCGCTGCGAATGAAGGTTAACCGTGAGCTGGATGAGTTGGCGGTTTTCTTAGAGGAAGCGCCTTGGTGGCTCTGCAAAGGGGGCCGCCTTGCGGTGATCTCTTTCCATTCCCTGGAAGACAGAATGGTTAAACGCAGATTCAGAGAGTTGGCTGAGCCGGAGAGGCTTGTGCCCCCTGATCTGCCGCTGAAATCAAGTGAGGTGCCGAAAGCCCATTTTAAGTTGATAAACCGCAAACCATGGGTAGCGGACGAGGAAGAGAAAAGAGTAAATCCCAGGAGCCGTAGCGCACGGCTTAGGGTGCTGGAGAGGAGTGGGGAGTGAATAAGACCTTATCTTTTGGAGCCATGTCTTCGCGGTCCGGGTTGAGGCCTGGTTTCCGCACGAATAAAAAGAAGACGCAGAAACGCTCGCGCAATAAGGCTATGAGTCCGAAGCAGTTGGCCCACGGGATGTTGGGCAACGATGCGCCCAATCTGTTTGGAGGTGAAGAGGATACAGGGCCGGGGGTATGGAATACAGGTGAGTGGCGCGCGGTAGGCGCAGGCAGGGCCAAACCGCCTGTTGCGCAGGATAAAGGGAACGCCGGAGCGATCGGCTTGAGGGATTTTCCTCAACCGCCGGCGGTTATGGCTCCGCCGAGACAGAAGACAAAGGTCATTGTCCTACTGGTGCTGACTTTGTTTTGTGTTTTGGCGGCGCTGGCCCAGGTTTGGGTGCGTTTGCGGATTGTGCGGATGGGTTATGAGCTCTCCACGGAGGCGGCACGGCGTCAAAGGCTTGAACGTGTTCACCAAAAACTTTCAGTGGAACATGCGCTCTTGAGAAACCCCAAGAGGATAAGGGATGTGGCTCGAAATCGCCTTGGGTTGAGAAGCCCCTCTCCTGATGAGGTTAAGAGAATAGGTACATCGTCACTGGTGTTTGGAAGCAAATAAATAACCGAGTTTTTCAGTTAGTGCGTGAGATCGTCTAAATGAGGTCGTCTGAAAGAGGTCGTCTAAATGAGGTCGTCTGAAAGATGTCGTCTAAATAGTGTGGGACATTTGGTTGTAGGCGTTAAGACGAGAGATGCCGGTACTAAAGCAGCAAAGAGGAACAATGTCGGCATTAGAGCAGCAAAGAGGAGCAATGTTGAGAGGATGGCATGCAGCAAGCCGTAGATAGTAAAAAGCGGAACTGGATACGGGTCAGGTTGTGTATCGCTTCAGGGATTTTTGCGATGGCACTCTTGGCGATGATCTATCGCGCTTTCGCCTTGAGCATAATCGACGGTGAGCGCATGAGGAAGCTTGCTCGGAGTCAATATCAAAGCAAAATCAGTCTCCCCTCTGCGCGAGGAAGGATACTGGATAGGCACGGCAGCCCGATGGCTGTTAGTGTTGAGGTTCCATCCATTTACGCCAATCCGAGACAGATGGAGGAAGACCCTAGAGTAGTCGCAAGAGCTCTGTCTAAGGTGCTTGGCAGCGATCCTTATTTGCTGGAAGAACGATTTGCCAAAAACAAATATTTTGTTTGGGTGGACAGGCAAGTATCTCCGGAGGATGCAGAGAAGATAAAAGCGCTGAATTTCACCGGTATACATATACAAAAGGAGATGCGCCGTTTTTATCCCAATGGTGAGCTGGCAGGTCATGTTCTGGGGTTCTCCGGCATTGAAGGAACAGGGCTTGAGGGAATTGAGCTACACTTTGATCGCTGGTTGAAAGGGAGGGAGTCAGAGAGTTATGGTTTGAGGGATGCGTTGGGGAGAAAAGTCTTCGTCAAGGGTTTGCCTGACTTGGGTCCCTCTTCAGGCAGTGATGTCGTGTTGACGATAGACAAAAATATTCAGTTTGTGGCTGATAAAGTTTTAGCCAAAACAGTGGAGATGTATGAAGCAAAGGGTGGGACATTGGTGGCAATGGATCCTAGTACAGGTGATCTGTTGGCGATTTCAAATGCCCCAAACTTTGATCCCAACAACCACAAATCAGCGAAGCCGGATTTTTGGCGGAATCGTGCAGTTACCGATACTTTTGAACCAGGATCGGTAACAAAAGTTTTTACTCTGGCAGCGGCCCTTGAGACGCGTGTGGCCCGGACTGACGGACAGATCTACTGTGAGAACGGACGGATTGAGGTGGATGATTATCCCATAAGAGATTCTCACCCCAACAAATGGCTCACCGTTGAGGAGTGTATCCAGAAATCATCTAATATTTGTACCTACAAGTTGGGGAGACGTTTGGGAAAGAGACGGCTTTACAATTACTTGCGACAGTTCGGATTCGGTTCTCGTACAGGGGTGGAGCTCCCCGGAGAACGTCGAGGGCGGCTGAGACATTGGCGTCGTTGGTCCCAAGTTGCTTTGGCGAACGTATCATTCGGCCAGGGTTTTACTTCCACAGGTGTGCAGCTTGCTGCTGCGGTTTCTGCTTTGGCAAACGGCGGCACTCTATACACCCCTCATATAGTCAGGTCTGTTAGAGGCGCTGATAATAAAATCTTATCAATATATCGTCCGCGTGGCAGGAGAGCCATCTCAAAGTGGGTTTCACGGCGGGTACTGGACGTAATGAAAACCGTCGTAGAGCCGGGCGGAACCGGTGTGGGTGCAGCTTTGGAGCATTATCCGGTTGCTGGTAAGACGGGCACTGCACAAAAAGTTGATCCGAAAACAGGGCGTTATTCTCAAGATCATTGGGTAGCTTCATTTATCGGTGTGGTTCCGGCGGATGATCCGGTTTTGGCGGTTGTGGTGATGATCGATGAACCAAAAAACGAGTATTACGGCGGAAAAGTAGCTGCACCGGTATTTCAAGAGTTCGCACGTGAAGCTCTGAAAATAATGGGGGTCCCTAAAAGGAGAGGATCCGGGAAAAAGAAAAGCAAAAGGGCGAAGAATAAGAGTTTGAGCGAGACGCCTCTCTCTACGAGTCGTTCGGTGGCTCCGCCTTTGCCCATTGCTCAGCCAACAGGGCCCGTTCAAGAAATGCCTGATTTCACTGGTATGACTTTTCATGGCGTGCTGGAGACCGCTCGCAAAGCCGGATTGAAGTGTACCGTGGAAGGGTCAGGCATCGTCGTGAATCAGAGCCCGGCTCCTGGGCCGGCACCAAAGGGTGCGCGTTGTCGGGTGGGCCTCAGGTCAAGACAATAACTCCGTTTTTATTGGGATTGTAGATGAAAAAAAACGAGAAAAAGTATCTTCAAGAACTGTTTCAGGGAATAAGCAACGTAGAGTTTTCCTCTAACGCTAATCCTGTGATAGATGGAGTGACGGAAGACTCCAGAGATGTTGGCGAAAATACTCTATTTGTAGCCGTAAAGGGCAGAAGGGTTGATGGACACGAATATGTGGTTGATGTTTTAGATTCGGCCATTGCTGCCGTTGTGGTAGATCGCGATGCTGAGGTGCCGGAGACCAAGACTCCCATCGTGCGGGTAGACGATACTCGTATTGCGCTGGCCGTCGTTTCTGCGAATCTTTATGGACGTCCGGGTGATGAATTAACCTTGGTGGGTGTAACCGGAACTAATGGAAAGACAACTGTCTGTTATTTGCTTGAGGCGATGCTGAAAGCGGCCGGAAAAGAACCGGGGGTTATAGGAACCGTAAGCTATCGCTATGGGGGAAAATCTTTTCAAGCTCCTTATACAACTCCTACCGCTCCTGTACTCCACAAGACTTTGAGGGAGATGAAAAACGCGGGTTGCTCTCATGTACTCATGGAGGTTTCATCTCATGCGCTGGAGATGAAGAGAGTGTACGGGTTGATTTTCACTGTTGCCGGGTTCACCAACCTGACACAAGATCATTTGGATCTGCATGGCGACATGGATCGCTATTTCAAAGCAAAACAAGCTCTGTTTAGCAATCATCTCGCAGAGGATGGTGTAGCCGTCCTTTGGGTGGATGATCCCAAAGCTGAAGAAATGGCCGCTCCGTTTTCCGGGGAAAAAATACTTTGCTCCGCATCTGCGCGGGACGCCGACGTGAGACTGCTGTCATCATCGCTTACACTTGAGGGTATGAGCGTCAAAATAGGTACACCTGCGGGAGAGGTTGAGATTAGTTCATCTTTGCTTGGGTCTACTAACCTCTCCAATATTCTTGTAGCCGCCGGTATGGCCTATGGGTTGGGGGTTTCCCCCGATGCTATAAAAAATGGAGTAAAAAGTATCTCCGTGATACCCGGGCGCCTCGAAAGGGTTGATGATAAGCTGGACAGAGAGACACCCACAGTGTTGGTGGATTACGCACACACCCCGGATGCGATTCGACAAGTTGTGAAGACATTGAAGCCCCTTTGCAAAGGGAGACTGTTCATTATTTTTGGATGTGGTGGTGATCGTGATCAGACCAAACGTCCTATAATGGGGAGGGCTGCGGCAGGGGCCGATGTGGTAGTGGTGACATCGGACAATCCAAGGACAGAGGATTGCATGAGCATCATCCGGATGGCCGTCCCTGGTGTGGCGGACGGTGGTTGTAGTGAGGTCGAAGTAGGTGACTTAAGTGGGGTCAAGAGTGGGTATGTGGTGATTCCCGACAGGAGAAAAGCTATAGAGAAGGCCATTATGTCCGCTGCAAGTGATGATGTAGTCTTGATCGCAGGTAAAGGACATGAAGACTACCAGATACTTGGGACTGAGCGGGTGCATTTCGATGACAGAGAGGAAGGGAAGAAGGCACTTGAAAGCCGAAAGAAAGGCCTCGTTCGGAGTATTGGTTCATGAGAAAAGAAGGATTTTCAATACAAGAGATTTGCGAGCTGACATCTGGAGAAGTTGTGCTTGGAAGTGCTTCATCGAATTCATCTGTCTCAAGCTCGGAGATGGCTTTTGCGTCTGGGTTCTCTATCGACACACGGACGATTCGTCACGGGGATCTCTTTGTGGCGATCAAGGGTGAGCTTTCTGATGGCCACAACTATGTTCAAGTTGCTGCGGAGAAGGGTGGAGTGGCGGCGTTGGTTCGTTCCGATTACAAGAGTCGCTGTGGTGTCCTGCCTCTAAACTTTGCATGTATCTTGGTTAACGACCCCTTGAAAGGGCTCTGGGAACTGGCACGGGAAAACCGGAAAAGAAACAAACATGTGAAGGTGATCGCGGTTACGGGGTCAAACGGTAAGACGACGACTAAAGAGATGCTGGCTTCTGTTTTTAGAGAGGCTGTGGGTGTTGATCGAGTCTTGTGTAACAAGAAAAGTTACAATAACCACTTAGGTGTTCCCCTAACCTTGATGGAGCTGAAGCCTCACCATGAATTCTGCGTTACTGAGATTGGTATGAACGCGCCCGGTGAGATAAAGGCGCTGGCCGAGTTGGCTCGTCCTGAGGTGGGGGTGATTACTTCTGTGGGCGAGGCTCACCTGCAAGGATTAAGAACCTTGGAGAATATAGCCGCCGCTAAATCGGAATTGTTTGAAAGTCTTTCCGGTGATGGAGTGGCGGTTTTTCCTGAGCTTGATAAAAAGCTTATGAGCATCTTAATGGATGCGGCGATTCATATTGAAGAAAAGAAAAAAATACTTTTTGGGCGGGGTGAAAAAGCTCAGGTAAGGCTTTTGGATTCATATCAGGAGGTTGACGGGAGGCTCTTTTGCAAGCTCGGCATAGACAATCTTGAGATTGATGCGCGACTGCCGCTGTTGGGATTGCACAATGGTATGAATGCGGCAGCCACGGGAGCCGCCGCTCATGCGATGGGGGTACAACCTGAGCTGATTAAAAAGGGGTTGGAGAATGTAACGCCACCACCACATCGGTCAGTCCTTCTGAAAATCGGTGGGGCCAGAATATTAGATGATTGCTATAACGCCAATCCGCCTTCTATGAAAGCCGGGTTGAACACGTTGTTTAATCTGCCCGAGGTTGGGCTGGTGGGTGTCATCATGGGCGACATGTTGGAGCTGGGTGATGCTTCAGAAAAGCATCATGAAGAGTTGGGGCGTGACATAGCTCGTCGAAAGGTGGATCTTGCTCTTTTTGTCGGTGAAAAGATGCAAAGAGCCGCCGAGGGAGCTAGGGATGCAGGTATGGACAGGGAAAAAATACACCTCTTTGCAGATGCGTTTGAGGCCGGCGAATATGCAGCAGAGAGTTTTGGTGAAGGGTGGAGTGTTTTGGTCAAAGGCTCTAGGAGAACGGCGCTGGAAAAAGCACTGGAAACTTGGTCGGATAGAGTGGGCGAAACAAGCAATGATTCGGTGAGAGGAAATGATAACCCTGGAGGGCTACGCTGATGTTGTTCCACCTTGTCGAATGGTTGCGAAGGTTTTTTACGCCGGTGAATGTGCTGGGCTTTGTTACAAGCCGGATTATCGCTTCAGTGCTCACATCGATGGTTCTTATCTTTATATTGAGCCCGTGGTTTATACAGAGGCTGAAAGATCGCCAAATAGGACAAGTTGTACGTACGGATGGTCCTCAGTCTCATCTGTCTAAGACCGGTACCCCTACAATGGGCGGGAGTTTGATTTTATTTGTAGTGGTGATAGCTACTCTTTTATGGTGCGATCTAACAAATGGGTTCGTATGGATAGTGCTGACTATCACAGTAGCCTATGGCGTAATCGGGTTTTTAGATGACTCTCTGAAAATATCAAAGAAAGACTCTAAGGGTCTCTCTGCGACGGCTAAGTTTGGTTTGCAGCTGGCGGTTGGTGCGGCTGCCGCATACTATTTATTTGCCTCCGATCTGATGGACCCGGCTGTTAGACTTCGGCTGGATCTCCCGCTTATGAATTTCTATGACCACAATACCAGCTTGTCGCTTATCGCTTACGTGTCCTT
>JAABSF010000131.1 GCA_011390535.1 Deltaproteobacteria bacterium
CTTGTTGAGAGATAAGGGCGAAAAAGGAAAGGTATAAAAGGGAGAAAAGGTGTCAAAGGTTAGCAATTAAGCTTTTTCTCGGCAAATAACTCAATCATATCAGCCTGTTGGAAGATAAAAGCAAAAAAGGAAAGGTGTAAAAATGCCTCGTCATAAACGATACGACTGGACCGGTTGTCGTCACCACGTGATGAATCGCGGTGCTCGGCACAAACAGGTTTTCCACAATGATACTGCTTGTGCAACCTTCATCGAATTGCTTTCTGAGGTTCCGAAACGCTATGGAATCCTAATCCACGCCTACGCGTTGATGCCCAATCATTATCACCTATTGGTCGAATCAACCCGAGGACAACTCAGCCGAGCCATGAGCTTTATCGGGAGCTGCTACACTCGGTGGGTCAACTCCCAAAATCCTGGTTGGGATGGCGCTTTGTTCCGTGGACGCTTTCACAGTGTGGACGTATCGCGAGAAGATCACTGGTATTACCTACCAATTTACATACATCTCAACCCGGTACGGGCAGGACTCGTGGGACATATTACTCAAAGCCGATGGACAAGCCATGGGGTTTACGCCGGAAACGAGGCGGTTCCTGAGTGGTTGTGCACCCATGCTATCTTAAATCAATACGGAGGCTGCCAGGGATACCTCAAGGCACTCGACGAGTTGGTGCTCGGCCGTCAAGAGCCACCGGAGAATTTTGACCAAGTCACCCTGCACCCTTATGTCAGAACTCCCAAAACACCGGCGAAAAGCTCTTCGTTGAGCGACTGTACCCCAACAGACAAATATGTCCTCAAGGCGGTAGCTACAGTCTGCGGCGTTAAGCAGAACACCCTCAAACAGACTAAGCGGGGACGCGCAGGCAACATGCCCAGAAAACTGGCAGCCTATTGGTTGACTATGGGCGCAGGGCTGAAGCTCAAGAAAACAAGCGAGTTGCTCAATATGCACCCTGCAAGGATTAGCCAAGCTATCCGTGGAATCCGCAGCAAAATGCAAGAAGACAATGACCTCAGCGCGACGATGGTTCAGTTAGAACAAAAAATACTTAATTGCTAATCTCGACACCCTCTCGACACCCTTTGGATGACACCTTTTGGATTTATAACCTGCATTTTTTAGATTTTAATTGATCGTCTTTTTATTCCTCTTTCTACAGGATTACCCGAATACGGACTTTACCCTCATTACGAAAAACGATTATTTCCATATATATCGCTGATCTTTGGATATTTGATCTTTGATCTTTGACATTGATCTTTGATTTTTGACACATTTTGGGACAACTTGGTGGTATTCTCTAAGGGATACAAAGAAAGGAATTCTTCTAAGCTTGCACCGCTTTTACGATAACCGATTCGGCCTCGATAGACGCCGAAAATACAGCGTCCTGTGTGTTCTGTTGCTGATGAAGATAATGGGCTCTTATTTTGCCCTGTTGGCTTCTTCATTTGCGGTGTTGATTGTGATCTGCCCGGGATGTGTTTTTGATCCTGCCGGTTTATCCGACTCCGCCAACTCTAATGACAACACAAACGGCAATATCAACACAAATGAGAACACAAACTCTGTGTGCGGGAACAATGAGACCGAGCCGGGAGAAGCTTGTGACGGATCTGATCTGCACGGTAGCACCTGCCTAACAGAAGGGTTTGCCGGCGGCACTTTGAGCTGTCTCTCCAACTGCTCTGGTTTCGACTATTCGGAGTGTTATGATCCCATCCCCGTAACTTTGTGTGAAAACGATCTGCTGCTGCATCTCGACGCCGTCTCCATAACCGGACTGAGCCAAGGAGAGCCCATCTCATTATGGGAAGATTTGTCCCAAAACGGTAACCACGGGGAACAGACGAATCCAGCTTGGCAGCCACTGTATCTCGAGCACGGGCAAAACAACCTTCCTGTCGTGAGGTTCAACGGACATTCGCTGAGAACTCCCTCGGTGACAATAGAGGGTGGTCATTTTTCAGTCTTTGCCGTTACCCGAAGCAATCACACAGCCCACGGTGTAGGCCCAGTTCTACGACAAGGAATGTCTGGGTGGGACGGCGATCCACACCATCCGTTTAACGGCTTCAGAAAAAGGATCCGCATCATCACCAACCCTACGGTTATAGACGCTGCTCTGACGCATTTCCCGATCACTGTGTTTCTGAACGCCGAGAATGGCGACACCTATAGGGTGTTCGATGAGGTGGGGCCCAACCTGTTCAAAATAGCGGTTACAGACGACGCCCCCGCCCCGACACAGTATTATATCGAAGTTGAGCAATGGGACGAAGTTGCAGCTGTGGGGGTCCTCCACTTCGGCAGGGCCGGGCAAACCTTGCCCGCCGGCTCATCTAAGATTTTTTACCTCTACTACGATGGTTTCCACACCGACAACATCGCTTTTGTGGGAGGTCCCGGAAGCGAACCGGCGCGAAACGTCTGGGACAACAGCTTCCTGGGAAGGTGGGACGGAAATGGAGCGACAGATACGGCACTGATTGACAGCACCGCTAATGCTCATCACGGAACAAAGAAAAGCTTTGATGAACCAGCGGAAACAGAGGGAAAAATCGGTGGTGCGCAATCTTACGACGGTGTTGATGACTATGTCGAGCTGCCTTTTCTTCTGGATCCATCCTCTGCGGATTTCACCTTGTCTACTTGGTTTAATGCTGTTGGATCTGATACCCGTGTCTTTGTCTCCCAAAAAGACGGCACCGGTACAGGAAGGAGCTGGATGTACATATTCGATGACCAATCCCTGGCAAACTTCTTCGCCGGAACACATCGCCCATCAGGGCATATTGTAACCAACGACACCTGGGTCCACGCCACAATTACTTGGTCCAACTCAACACTGCAGTGGTATGTAAACGGCAACCCAATGAACGACTACTCCTTTGTAATCGAAGCGGCCACCGGCGGCCATGTTTTCGGAGCGCAAAAGCTTTTGGACAACCAACCCTTTGCCGGGATCTTGGACGAAATTCGTATTTCCAATGTCGCTCGCCCGGCCGCATGGATCCGAGCCACCTACCACGTCACCAATGACGAACTGTTGACCTACGAGATAGAGGAAACCCAACCATCTCCCCATTTCTCTTATACCTACCGGGGAGGCTCCCTCGAAGCCTCTCTCCGCATAAATGGAGTATCAGAAACTATATACGGCAACGACAACGACAACGATTTTGTCATCGGTTGCTTCGCATCCGACCAAAACGAAAAAACCCTTTCCATCAACGGCTCCGTAATCGACACCTCCCTCCACGCCGGAGCTCCTGACCAGGAAACCGCACCTCTGACCATCGGCGACTTCTCTTTAAACGGCGACATAGCAGAGTTGATAATATGCAACCGAGCACTCCCCCCCGATGAACAAGCAGAAATCATAGATCATCTAGGTGTTAAATGGCTCGGCTGGTAGGGGCAAAGGTGACAAAGTACAAAAGTGTCAATTATCGGCAATGAAGGTTTTTGCAAAAACAAGAATACGAACTATTAGGAATTAAGCTTTTTGTGAGCACAAAAATGCTTAAATGCTAAGCCTTGACACCGTTCCTTTCATCTAACATGAAAAGAGCTTGATAGAGTATTTTGGAGTTTAATGATGGCATCAGTGGACGCCCTTTTAAAGATCGTGGTAGAGGAGAAGAAGACCTTCGGTATCAAACTCGTAGAGGGAGAAGTGCCTTGTTTGCTTACGGTCGAAGGTGAACGGAAGCTCTCTATGCCACCTCTTAACAGTGCACTATTTCGAACTTTCCTGGAAGAAATTGTTGAAAAAGAGAAACTCGATGGCTTGAAAGAGAGCGGCTCTTTACACACTCAACATGTAGTTCCGGGGTTGAGTGTTTTTAAGGTAAAGCTGACAAAAGGGGTCAAAGCTCTCTCCGCCGTATTTAGTCAAGATACTAAGAAGGCCTCACCAAGAGACGCGGAGACAAAAAAACACTTTGAAGATGAGTTGATACAGCGGGAGATGACATCCGAGAGCCGACATTTGGGACCACCGAAGGAACGGCCGTTGGATAGCTCTGCATTACAATCGGGCGCACAAACAGAAAAGACACCGGGGGCGGGTTTTGCAGGAACGAGTACTAATGCTAAGGGGGACAAAACCAGCAACGGATCGGTCGATCAAAACAATGAAGATAGAATAGACGATGATTTGGAAAAGGATGACGAGAGGATCATGTCGACCTCACGCGAGCATTTCTCTTCATATTCTGAGTCTAAGAGAATCCAGGTGGAGGGGTGGGTGCGTCACGCCATAGAAATGGATGCTACAGATCTCATCTTGGCTCAAAATGAGCCTCCACGGATGCGAAAAAACGGACGTCTCAGTGATATTACAGATGAGCAGGTTACCACTGATGGGATCTTTGGTTTTTTGGCTCCGGCCCTCACTTCCAAACATCGCCTATTGTTGGAACGTAACGGCAGTGTGGACTTGGCCCTTGAGTTGGAATCCATCTCTGGAGGGCCGTTTTTGCGCTTGCGTATTAGTCTTTTCGAACACCTCAACGGATTTACCGCCGCTATTCGCCCTATTGCTCGAAAAACGCCGGACCTTAGAAGCCTCGGATTACCGCAGAATCTCACCCAATTGGCACTCCATCCTCACGGACTTGTGCTATTTACCGGACCAACCGGGAGTGGCAAATCTACTACTTTGGCCGCTTTGCTTGGGTATTTGAACCGCACCCTTTCGCGTTATGTAATTACTATTGAAGACCCCATAGAGTACAGATACGTCCAAGGACGTTGTGTTTTTCATCAGCGTGAGGTGGGGCGACATGTTCCTTCTTTTGCTTTGGGCTTAAAGGCGGCTTTGCGAGGATCCCCGGATGTGATTCTTGTTGGTGAGATGCGTGATCGTGAGACAATTGGAGCAGCCCTTACTGCGGCCGAGACGGGACACCTCGTGCTGTCGACACTTCACTGTGGGACATCCGATATGGCCATGGATCGCATCATAGACACCTTTGATGAGTTTCGCCATGCTCAGATACGCTTGCAGCTCGCCGATGTTTTACGAGCCGTCGTAAGCCAACGTCTTTTACCTGAGAAGAATGGAAAAGGGCTTGTACCGGCTGTGGAGTTGCTCGTGATCACTCCCGCGGTTTCAGCATTGATTCGGGAGGGACGCACACATCAGATAAAGAGTTATTTGCAATCAGGGCGCGAAGCTGGGATGATATCAATCGAAGAGAGTCTCCGACGGCTTGTAGCTGAAGGGCGGATAACTCGGCAAACAGCTTTTGAACACGCCCCTAATCCTACTATGCTCGATATCTGAATCCCGGGTGACCGGCAGCACCAGCTTCGGTGATTTGGGGAAAAAACGGACAAACCATTATAGCTGCTAACGGGCTACGCACCAACCTGCATTCCGGTGGAGTTATGGAATAAGAAGAAGTTATAGAATAAGTAGAGGTTATGGAATAAGTAGAGGTTATGGAATAAGTAGAAGTTATGGAATAAGTAGAAGTTATGGAATAAGTAGAAGTTATGGAATAAGTAGAGCAAGTAGAAGTTATGGAAATGAGTGAGAAAGGGAAATGAAAAACAAAATGGGGTGAAAAAATGAATGAGAAAATGAATGAGAAAGAATTGTACCAACAAAAAAAGCAGGCTCAATTGGATGAATGGAGAGCCGAAATCGAGAAGTTCAAGGCTATGGCTTCTAGAGCGAGCGCTGAAGGAAAGTTGGAACTGAACAATCAGATAAAGAAAATGGAAGGTAAGTTTGAAGAAGGAAAAGCACGGCTTGCAGAAATTGCAAAGTCCGGTGATGAGGCTTGGAATTCAATAAAGGAAGGCCTAGATACTTCGTGGAGTTCACTAAAGGACTCATTCAGCGAAGCAAAATCTAAGTTTGAAAAGAATAGCGGTAAAAAAGACAAAGATGTCAGCCAATAGCAATCTAGTATTCTTTTCAAGGACAAAAACGCCGAATCAGGGAGTGGCGAAGGTTACAATGAGGGGTGGTCGGTCGTATTCTCCCACACGACCGGCGTTTGCGAGGGCGAGGTAAAGTACGCGAGAGTCAAAATCGTAAGCGCCACCGATTATGGAGTGGCTGCCGTTGTTATCGAAAGGAACCTCCCAGGCACCGTAAGCGTAGGGTTGAATGGCGTGAGGTTCAGCAGCATCCAGGATATCCTGAAGATCAAAGAACCAATAATAGTTATAGTAGTCGTCTGATTGGTACGCGCAATATCCTCCGCATAGGTTGTCGTTGTCTTGAGTTATCTTGTAACCTATGCCGCTGTGCACCCCTCCGGAAGAGCCGAAGACGGCGAAAGTTCGAGTGCCGGGTATAATCACTCCGTAAACGGCGCGAGAGAGGAAGTTCCACAAAGGGGAGGCGCTGCCTTCCTGTGTCTCAAGTGCGTCGGGAGCGAGGTAGTCGCCTGTGCTATGTGGAAATGCCATGAATTTCTGCGTAGATATTTGTCCTTCTGTAGAGGGCGGGGCGTCGAGTATTTCGTCGGGGTCAAATACGAAAAGTGAGGGACCCACACTGTAACGGCTGATGATAGAGTAATTCGATGCCCATCCGGTGAGATGAGTCCCGCCAAACGCCGTCTCCCAATCAGGTGGTATCGGCGCCATATATCCTGCTGCTGTAGCCCGACCCTCCATCTGAAAGTAACCGTCCACAGGAGAGGTGGCTAAATTGTCGGCCTCACGAACCACCAGGGTCGTGTCTTGGGCCGAACCGGATGCGTCATACCACCGTTCAGCATTGATTATGAGTTGTCCCTCAACAACCAGCATACCGGTGATACGGTCGAGAGAGTCGGGGTTTCCATTTGGAACAGCGTTCAGGAAACGAACAAAATCTTGCTCCGGCTGCTCCACAACGGGAAGATCTTCAAGAGTTTCTCCCTTTACCGGCGTTGGGATAGCAAACTCCGCCACACCGTCGTGATGCGCATGGCCTACAATAAACAAGGAGTGTCTTTCAGGATTGTAAGCCAAAGTACCAACAGCATAATTCAGATTTGACTCACCGAATTCCGCAGAAGAAAGTCGATATGCTCCAGTGTAATCGAAATCATCAATACTCAGGAGTTGATGAGGGTCTATGTCACCCCCATCAACATCGCCTCCATCCGTAACACTTCCGTCCATCCCGTCATTCCCCCCGGCATCAGAAGGATCTTCTCCATTGCTCGATTTATCAC
>JAABSF010000132.1 GCA_011390535.1 Deltaproteobacteria bacterium
GTTCGGAGTCAAAGTTGTGGAGTATGTCCATGTAAACGCAGCCGGCATTGTAGAAACCGATACCATCAGCATTCTACTTTTCATAATAGAGATCGATCACCAACTGGAAAATAACAGCGCCAAGTTGGGCTTTCAGCTTTGTCAAATACAAATCCCAAAAGTAGATATCCCGGGGCAACCGGAACCCACTGTATTTAGAGTTCTGCCGGAGATGATGCCGAACATACCACTGGCTGTGGTAGACGCGGAGCTGAGCGGAAACAGTACTTGTGACACTTTCAAAAGCGAAAGAGCGATAACAGTTATCGGAGCTTGCCTTGAAAACGAACTGGAAGACGATCTACCAGGTGTGGAGACATGCTCAGGCTCTTTTGACACAAGCCAAAAAGATACATACTGCGAAACACGCTCGGCTTGCAGTTACGATGTAGATGAAGACAGCTATCCTGCAGCTACACTCGAAGCTGAAAATCTACCCGGACTTGATGTAGACTTGGTATTCGCCAACATGCGATCATGGGTGTCAATGGATGGCCTCGTTGCGACCTCGGACATGATCCTCGGAATCGCAGAGTTCGATCTCTTGGTGAACCCGATAGGGTGCCTGATCTCCCCCTTGGGTGGTGGCGAACCCCGGCCATGCAATGGAGAAGAGCTTCGGGTGGTGAGCAGGGTCAACCCTGACATTACACAGACACCGGGGCAAGATTCCACTTTTATCGCCGTAAGAGTTAACTCCGATGCGACATGTGAGGACATTATACAAAACGAGCTGGAGATCTTTGGTCGCTGACCTTATATCAAGCAGCTTGAGGGCCTATGGTCCCTACAGGTCTGACCTCTACATTGGGCTCCAACTCTTGAAAAGACAAGACAGGAACATGAGGCAACTCTACTTCCATGAGCTTCTTGACGTAACGACGGATCTCCATACGAGTCAACACGATGGGTTCAGCGCCTGAATGTATGGCAGGCTCCAGCGCCGATTTCATGCTGTCTAAAATCTCGCGGCTCAACTCCGGCTCCAGGGCTAAATAGCTCCCCGTGCCGGTGTGTTTTACAGCTCCCGAGAGAGCATCTTCAATCATCGGATCCAGCATGTGCACGGGGAGATAGTCCCTGCCCTTTTTGAAGCTGTATGTAATCTGACGCTTCAAGGCCATCCTAGAATACTCTGTTAAGAGAACGGGATCCTTTTCAGACTTTGTCCATGCCGCGAGGCTCTCCAAAATATCATCCAGAGCTCTTACGCATATACCCTCTTCAACTAAGCGCTTGAGCACCTCTGACAAGAGATCTATAGAAACTCTCTTTGGTACCAACTCCGACACCAGATCCGGATGAGTTTGTTCTAAAGCGTCAAGCAAACTCCTAGTCTGTTGAATGCCCATTAAAAGCGAAGCGTTATCTACTATGGCGCCTTCCAGATGAACAGCCACTACCTCTTCTCCCTCCCAATAAGTGGCTCCTCCTGCATCCAAAACAGCCTTGTCGGCGATTGAAACCCAACAGCACGCACCATAGGGACCCCAACCATCCCAAGGTTCAGGAGTCAACCCCAGGGCAGAGATTCCTCTCGCCCCACCAGCAACCAAGAGACGATCATGATAAACACTACCAAGAGCCGCAGGCACCTCTTTAATGGAAATCCGATACTCCCAATCTTCAAGCCCCACCCCCTCTCTCGTGCGAATCGGTGGCAACGGCAAACCAAGCCGGGCAAAGACCCGCTCCCGCAATCCCGGCACCAACGCTTCCCCGAACCTGCTCTCCTCTCCCCGCAAAAACCCGGTCAATGCCGGCCCCGTCTCCAAAACTACTCCCTCAGAGAGGCCCTTATGAGATCGTGACTCCTCATCGGATGGTCGATGTTGCTCGTCATCATAATCAAGGCCCAAATCAAGGCCCCAATCAGAATCATCTTCATAAGAAACTGAGTCAGCACCGCTTCTTAACAGACCCCAGGCGACGATCCCGCATAGAGCACCTAAAACCAAAAATGGAAAAAAAGGCAAGCCGGGAATAATAGCCAGCGCAAACATCAGTATGGCCGCTATTCCGATCGCTTTCGGTTGCGCCAGCACCTGAGCTCCGATATCGGCCCCCAGATGCGTTGTCTCATCTTCAGCGGCAACACGAGTAACTATCATTCCAGCTGATGTAGAAATTATTAGAGCGGGAATCTGTGAAACAAGACCGTCACCGATGGTTAGGATGGAATAAGTTGCCAACGCGTCCGCCCAAGACATGCCCATCTGGGAAACACCAATTATGAGCCCGGCGATGATATTGATTAATGTGATCAAAATGCCCGCGATGGCGTCTCCCTTAACAAATTTCATCGCCCCGTCCATGGAACCGTACATTTGTGATTCCCGTTCAAGATCTTGGCGCCTGCTTCTAGCCGCCGATTGATCGATCATTCCGGAACGAAGATCCGCGTCAATTGCCATTTGCTTGCCGGGCATTGCGTCGAGTGTAAACCGTGCCGCAACCTCGGCCACTCTCTCTGAACCTTTTGCTATTACCACGAACTGTATAAGAGTAAGGATCAAGAAAATAACAGCGCCCACAACCATATTACCCGAGACAACAAAGTCCCCAAAGCTCTGGATTACCGCCCCTGCATCGGCCTGAAGGAGAATTAAGCGTGTTGACGAGACATTTAAAGCCAGTCTGTATAGAGTCGTCACCAGTAGAATGGTTG
This sequence comes from Deltaproteobacteria bacterium, assembly GCA_011390535.1. GTDB lineage: Bacteria > Myxococcota_A > Polyangia > HGW-17 > SLPX01 > SLPX01. The sequence continues at coordinate 2,708 of JAABSF010000132.1, forward strand.
GGAATGTTGCTATGCGGAGAGGTTTGACAACGTAGATTGCAGTTAGAAGTAAAATCACAGATGCCGCAATGTTGGTGCTGATAAGAATGTCCAATAACCATGTGGGCATCGGGACAATCATCATTCCCACTACAGCAACCACCAACACGGCCAAAGCCACATCGGCATGCCTGATCAAACGTGTTTTCAAATCTACCGGTGCTTTTTCAAAACCGCTGTCGGGGAATACCATTTCGCTATTACACTCCGGGCCGGCAGCATAATAAGTGCCCTGATAAAACTTTTTAACTACATCTGAACAAGCACATATTTGGAATAAACTTAACTCCTTGTCAAACGAGTTCAAAACGACAGACCGAGGAACCGGGAGCGCGACCGGTCCGGACCCGCTGCAACGAAGTAATAGCAGCCGTCATTGCAAGGAACCGCAACAACGAAGAAGACGGACCGAGCCCCGTTCCAGTCCTCCGACGGGAGAAGTTTTGCGACAGGCTTGAATGAAACAAGTTCAAAACCGGTCTTTTCTTAAAGCTGTTACGCTGTTATAAATTCATTTAAGTTCGGCCCTAAGGAGACCATTTGAGGCATGAAAAAAAAGATTGATAAAAAGATCACCTGTTCCCAATTAGTCCTTGCAGCATTTGTCCTAGTTGCAAACCTAAAAATCACGGTTTTTGGAGTCACAGCAACATCTCACGCTAAGAAGAAACCGCGATTACCCACCGTTACATTGAGGCAAGTAACCACTCCCGTACGCAGTTTAAAAGTTGCGGAAAAACACTTTCAAGAAATCGTCTTGGATTTCAAAAAAGGCAGAAAACTTCTGGAAGAGTCACCTTTGGCCAAAAAAGGCAATCGGTACGGGGTAAAAATACTTAAACTTCGAAGTGTGAAATACCACCCGGCAGATCCCGGCCTGATCATGAAAATCAAGCTGACATTACCCGGCAAAAAGAATGTATCAGCTATTTTCAAGCCTTTTCAAACCCGCTACCGAGACGGATTGAAAGAATTGGCCGCCTGCAACCTGGCCGCCTTTCTGGGAATTCGTCAACCAGCATGCGGAGAGAGAGTGATGACTCGCGAGCAAGCATCACATGCGCTCCAAAAAATTCCGGCTCGTTATCAAAAAATGCTGAATTGGGAGGATGACAAAGTAAGAGGCTTCGTCCGCCTGTGGGCCTATCGCTACAAGCCTCGTATCGGTCGCCTGGCACCTTCCCGCGAAAACATGTTAGCGTTATCGAAACAGATTCGCCCGAAAGGTCGTTGCAACAATCATCAAATATGCCGTGATATGAGCGATTTACTCCTCTTTGATTTTCTTGTCTCTAATAATGATCGTCAATACAATGTGGGGACCATGCTCACCAGTCCTAAAACCCTAATGCTGTACCCAATAGATTGGGGCGATAGTTTCACCGGCAACGCCGAACAAATGAAAAGAAAGGTTTGGTACAGAAAAGCTTTTTATTCTCTTGTGCGCTTTCGTAGCACTCTCATCGAGTCTTTGAAGAGACTTGACAGACCCAAAGTAAACGAGTTGACCTCCGACACAAAAGGTTCAACCCTTATCAGCACTTTTCACCGAGAGCGCATCATGGAAAAAAGAAATACAATCTTGAAAAGGGTTAAAGATCTGGAGAGCCGGTACGGCCGCAAGATCTTTTTTCCGTAAAACCTGTCAATAATTACGCGCTACGACAGACTTTCTTCTTCTCTCGATATGTAATATCCGCCAGCCTAAACACTCATTATTTGAAGAAGTACACCCCCTTGCATAGCTCCGGTACAATTCTTGCTTAATCTTACTGCTGTAAGACTTGATAAAAAGGTTGCTACAAAAAGCCCCTTACAAAAACCCTTAGAATCCCTAGGCTTTTAGGGAAAATATCAGGTCACAGAGAATTACAAGGCAAGAAGACGGCAAGTCGACCTGCCGCTCAGTGTAGTTATTTTTCACACTGTGGAGTTATTTATACACAACAACCGACCGGAGAAACAAAATCCGGTTTTGAGAAAAATTTGCTGATTTTACGAAAATCCTGAGACTTGACATAACACCCGGCAGACGAATAAAAGCTGAACGCAATCTGTTGAATTTCACCAACTTGGGTTCAAGCCACCGATGATAATGTAGGTGTCGACTGCAAAAACGGAAACGGAGAGCCATAGATGACTACGACGCGTGCTATACTTCTTGCGGCAGGACGAGGATCTCGACTTGTAGATGACGGTCCGCTACCAAAACCATTGATTCCCGTTGGGGGAGAACCATTGCTCTCCAGAATACTGAGAACCCTGGGCAGCGAAGGTGTTAAAGAAGCCGCCGTCGTAACAGGTTACAAAGGACATCTAATAGAAGAAGCTGTACGTTCGTGGAAGCATCTAGGCCATATGGACGTCCACTTCGTCAGAAACGAAGACTGGCGAAAATCAAATGGAGTTTCGGTTTTAAAGGCCAAAGATTTTGTCAATGATCATACTTTTTTATCCATGTCCGATCATCTCTTTTCGCCGGGCCTGGTTCGAGCACTTCAAAATCGTCCCCTAAGCGGAGACTCTTCATTGCTGGGCGTTGACAGAAAAATTGATCGCGTTTTCGATCTGGACGACGCAACTAAAGTGTTGTGCAACGGTGTCGGCATCCTGAACATCGGAAAACAAATACCTGCATACGACGCAATTGACACAGGGTTGTTTAAGATTTCACCCTCACTCATCGACTCTCTCTATCAAGTATATTCCGAAAAAGGCGACTGCTCCTTGTCCAACGGGGTGGAAGATCTTTCACAGCGCGGCCTGATGGAATATTGCGATGTTGGAGATGCTTTCTGGGTGGATGTGGACACTCCGGAGGCTCATCGTTACGCAGAGATAATGCTGCGTCTCTTGGGAGATAGACTTGAAGGTAGAACCATCATTCCAATGTACGCCGCACCACATCAATTCGTGCCTGAATCCGCTACCGCGATGAATTAAGCTCTGTTCAAACAAAGAGATCGGCCCCGCCCCAATCCTACGACGGGAGAATTTTCAGGATGGAGACTAAGTTAACTCCATTTCTTTACACGAACAAAATCAAGTGATAAAAAACAGTAATAACACCCAATCAGTCATTGTTTCTGGTTAGCGCCTGGAAAGAGGAGGATATTTGATGAAAGGCTTTTCAAAAATATTGTTGATGCTGGGGCTTTTCGCCTTTTTTGCGGGCGGATGCAGACAAAAAGAAGGCAAACCATGCCAAACCAACTCCGACTGCGATAAGGGTTTGACTTGTTGCTTTGATCCATATACCGGGGTAGGCACTTGCCAAGAAAGTTGCGTTCTGCCTGATGCAGGCCCTGTAGATGCCCAGCCGGAGATAGACGCGACTCTAGAGGAAGACGCCGCTATTGAAGAAGATGCCTTCGTAGAAGAAGACGCCTTCATAGAAGAGGACGCCTTCATAGAAGAGGATGCCTTCATAGAAGAGGACGCCTTCATAGAAGAGGACGCCTTCATAGAAGAGGATGCCTTCATAGAAGAGGACGCAGAAGTAGACGCCGCTGATTAATCAGGTCTCTCACTTCTGAGCAGTCTTTTTTCACGCCACCCCTTAACAAAAAACACTACAAGATTTATTCAGCACAAATCACTCATCCCGATGGGAGCCGAATCACGAACCTGGCGCCACCCAAGGAAGACTCCTCCACAGTGATCGATCCATCATGCTCCAGCAATATCTTTTTCACAATGGCAAGCCCCAGTCCAGTACCGCTATCCTTGGTTGTAAAATAGGGGTCAAAAATCCGATCTGAAAGGTCACTCGAGACACCAGGGCCGTTGTCTTCAACAAAAAACTCTACCATCTCCCCTCCGGTGTCCGATTGTTTTGTTTTTGCGTGTGCACTGAGTTCTATTTTTGGCTCGATACCCTCCCCCTTGCATGCCTGCACAGCGTTCAAGACAAGGTTGTGTAATACTCGTCTAAATACCATGCTGTCTACCAAAACAGTCAGATCGGATTCCACAGGTGCGCAAAAAACCCCGCAATCAGGGAACGCTGATTCTGCAAACCTGGCGAACTCTTCCATCAACTCATCCACAGATTCTTCCTGGGGACTCACCTGCGGCAATTTGGCAAAAGCGGAAAACTCCTCAACCATCTGCTGCAAGGCAGCCACCTCTTCGTGGATTATCTCATTGGCATCCTTAAGCGCACGTCCAAATCGTTCATCTCCGCCTTCGTATGTGTCGTGGACCTGTTCAATGGCGAGTCGAATAGGTGTGAGCGGATTTTTTATCTCGTGGGCCAGCCTGCGCGCAATCTCCTGCCATGCACTGATCTTTTGTAGATAATGTATCTGTGCCCTGCTGTGTTGCAGCCGACGCACCATCTCATTGAAATC
>JAABSF010000133.1 GCA_011390535.1 Deltaproteobacteria bacterium
GCTCCAAGATTTGGGCATACAAAAAGCTTTCCAGGATCCTCTAATACATACACCAGGGGCTGATTTTTCAGGCATGAGCGGCACCCAAGAATTGTTTATCAGTCAAGTGGTGCATAAAGCTTTTGTGGATATCGATGAAAATGGAACCGAGGCTTCTGCTGCGACAGCCGTGGTTATAACCGGCGCAGACTCCGGTGTTCCAATAGAGCCTGAAGAGCCCATAGAAGTGGATATAAACCGACCGTTTATTTTTCTTATCCGGGATCACGCCACAAAGACAGTATTGTTCATAGGGCAGGTGGCAAATCCTTCTATATAACAACAAAAAAAGCTATTGCATAATCATTCCAGGCATTTACGCACAGTTGAAGCCAACTCAGGCAAGGTCCATGGTTTCTCCAGCCAGCCGGCTATTTTATCGTCCAACCCATCTTTGCTTACTCGAGCACTATAACCGCTGACCAACAACATCTTCATGGAAGGATCCTCCTCGTGAATACTCTCTAAAAGCTCAAATCCCCCCATATCGGGCATAACTACATCACTCACAACAAGCGCGAACTCTCCACGCCTCTCCTTGAAAATACGCAACGCCTCCACACCATCCGAGGCCGTAATGATACGATATCCAAGAAGATCCAACGCAGCCTTTGTAGACTTCAAGACACTGACTTCATCATCAACGAGTAAGATGAGCTCCCCATTACCACGAACCATCTGTTGTTCATTCTTCATATTATCCAATAACTTGTCTTTCAACTCTACAATCGGGAGAAAAACCCTTAAGACCATCCCAAGAGGCTCTTCGGATCCAAGCTGCATAAAACCATCATGTTGGCGCACTATTCCAAAGACTTGTGCAAAAGCCAGCCCCCTCCCACGCCCCGAATCTTTCTCTCCAAAAAAAGAATCGAATATCTTGGGCAAAATCTGAGCAGGGGGCGGTGCTCCGGTGTCGGTAAATTCCAACACCGCCCAGGAGCCTTCGGTCATCCCCGCCACAGGTGCAGCATCATTTGAACTCAAAATGAGCTTTCTCAACCTGATCCGAAAGAATCCCCCGTTAGTCATAGAATCTTTGGCGTTCAGTGCAACGGTCACCAGCATCTGCTGTAATGCGCCGAAATCAGCCATAACGTGGCAATCATTACACTTAATCTCCACTTCCATTTTTACATTTTCGGGTATCGTCCGCCTTAAAAACATCTCTGATTGACCTACAAAAAGGCTCAAATCAGTGATCTCTTTTTCACCTCCCGTGCGTCGTGAAAAATCTTGGATTTGCCTAACCAATTCACTCGCCTTACGAGCTTCTTCAACAACTAACTCAAGCTTCTCGCAAACAGCCCTGGATGACTCTTCATCTTCCAACAAACCTCTGCAATATGTGGAAATAACAGTAACTATATTACCAAAATCATGAGCTATCCCCGCCGCCATCTGCCCCAGAGCTACCAATCTTTCTTGCCTGCGGGCTTGAACGCTCTCCTCCCGTTCCCTGGTGACCTCTCGTATTACCACCACCCACCCTCTACCATGCACTCCACCATCAACCTCCCGGCCCATGACTTCAAACAACCTCTCCCTGGGATGGGAGATCTTTACCTCACATACACGCCCGTTCGAATGAGATTTCAGGATATCATCCAACGAACGATCACCAAGCCCCACCAAATGACCGAGTGAACTCTTCTTGCCTAGAAGCTCCAGATAGCTTTTGGCCAATGGGTTGGCTATAACTACGCAACGTTCTCTGTCGAGAACTAAGACGCCCTCGGGAAAATTCTCCACCAAACCCGCCAACCGCATCCTTTCCTGTTCCTTCTCCTCGTTCAGTCTCCTGAGCCTTCTTCCCGACTCCTTCTTTTCCGTCACATCCTCCATGACCCCCTGAAACAAAACGCCACCATCAAAGTCTTCCACCACTCGGGCGTGATCGCGTACCCAGATGTATCGGTCATCTTCCCTTTTTATCCGAATCTCAACACCTTTTGACACACCGGATCGCTGCAGATCATCTATCTGCTTCTTCCTGACCGAGGGATCCGCGAAAAGATCATCAGCTCTCTTCTTTTTCATGTCTTCCAAGCTGTTAAAACCGAACATCTGAATGAGTGTCTTATTAGCATCCACTATTTCCCCGTCAGGCTTCGTAAGATACAGCCCCAAAGGAAGATTTTGAAACAGACTCTCGTATTTCGACTCAGCAAAACACAGTTTCGCACCTATCCCCTTTCTCTTTAACAGCACATCAATAACTCTGTTGAGATTTTGTACTTCGGCTCCCCGGACACTCTCTCCCCCTGCATGCTCCACATCAGCCTCACCTTCCCCTCCAGCGCCGTCAACTTCGCCGGCAGGTGATACTTCATTCATCTCCTGAGAAACTAAAAACGCCCCTGAAGCCCCATCCCAGCATAGCACCACACACTCACCCCATCGGGTTTTGGCTTCCTGGTTCAGCGCAGGGATAGAGGCCCAATCAATTTCAGGGTGGACGATGACCAAATCCACACCGCCGCAGTCCTCTTCAGCCACCGCACGCCAAACATTTTCATCGGACACCTCTATCACCTCAGCCGCTTGGTGTCGTCCCTTAAGTTCCTTTGTGAGATCTTTTAGACGATTTTCATTTGGATCAACTAAAATGAAACGCACGCTTGCCTCCAATTTACAGTTATCTCCGCCCCAAAAAAATTCCAGCAGATACACAAACAAACTGAATATTTACACCTATTTTAATGATCGAGGCCTCCTCACGCAAGCCATTTCTTTCCAGTTTTTGTGTTTTCGGGAATCTAACGAACCTTCTTAATGGTAAGGGTGGCGCGTACTGAATCACCTTAGGTTTCTCTCTCTCAATTTGGTTACTTCGGGAATAGTCTTGTGCTAACATCAAGGACATGGACTTGAGCCGTTTTTTATCGACTCACAAATTACACATGTAAAACGAGATTGCATAACATCTTTTAGCTAAGGAACTACTCATGAAAATCGCGTTTGTGGTAAACGATTTACAAACTCGTAAAGCCACACATGCCACTATCCGTCTTGCTCAAGCGGCACATAATCGGGGGCACGAAACTTGGCTGACTGGTGTGGCTAATCTATCGTGTGATCAAGGAGGTGAAGTTCGTGCCCAATCCATAGCAGCTCCCAGGGAGACATATCGGACAACTGATGCGTATGTCAGGGATTTACTATCAAAAAACGCAAAAAAAGAGAGAGTTGGGCTATCCAAATTCGACGTAGTGATGCTGAGAAACAACCCGGCAGCTGAGGTAAAAACACGTTCCTGGGGTCAGTATGTGGGTATTTTTTTCGGAAGGCTGCTGGTTTCCCACGGTGTTATTGTCGTTAATGACCCTGAAGGCCAGGCCAGAGGTCTGAACAAGATTTATCTTCAAGAGTTTCCCGAAATAGTGAGGCCTCAAACCCTGATAACGAGAGAACGATCCGATGTTAAGAGTTTTGTTCAAAAATATGATCGCGTAGTGGTAAAACCTCTCCAAGGCTCCGGCGGGCAAGGAGTCTTTCTGCTGAGAAAAGAAGACAAAGCCAATATAAATCAAATTGTAGACACAATTACAGCCTCAGGCTACCTGATTTGCCAAGAATATCTTCCGGCGGCAGAGCAAGGCGATACTCGATTGCTAATGCTGAATGGAGAACCCCTTAAGCACAGAGGGCGCCATGCCGCGTTTCGTCGTTGCAGATCAGGTGGAGACATTCGCTCAAACGTCCATGCAGGGGGAACCGTTGAAGCGGTGGATGTCGACGAGAAAATGCTGGAAGTAACCCGAATCGTCGGACCGAAACTCAAACACGACGGCATGTTCTTTGTCGGCCTGGATATCGTAGGTGAGAAAATACTGGAGATAAACATTTTCAGCCCCGGCGGGCTCGAAAATGCTCAAAAGGTCACCTCGGTGAATTTCACAGGAGTGGTAATAGATGCACTTCAAAGAAAGGTGAGTTCGAAAAGATTATATGGCGGCAGGCTGTCGAATCAGGAGCTTTCGGTACTCTAAAGGCTGACTCAAGAATAAGATCGCAGGACCGAGGGCGTCGAGGCTCCCGGCCTGCTGTGTTGTTTCAGGTGTTCTTGATTGCTCAATGTTTTTCTCTGAGATAAAAGATCATTTCCCCCACTCTTCCTGTAAATAATCCAATAGCGTCTCAGCCGTATCCACTCCGAGGGCTTTAGAGATACCTTCCAACCCTGGAGAGCCATTTACTTCCATAACCAGAGGTCCATCACAACCGTGTATTATATCTACACCGGCTACTTTCAAACCGAATGCATCCACGGTTTTGATGGCAAGCTCCTCAAGCTCCGGAGTAATCGGGACGGCAACAGCAGACCCTCCCTTGTGAATGTTTGATCTAAACTCACCATCTCTACCCTGCCTCTTCATACCTCCCACAACCTTCCCACCGATAACAAGCACTCTGGTGTCAGCTCCACTCGATTCCTCTATGAAGGTCTGGACCAATACTCTTTGCCCAAGGGAAGCCAACATATCCCCAACCGACGACAAAGACCTCTTAGACTCAACTAAAAACACCCCTTTCCCTCCTGAGCTTTTCGGTATTTTGAGAACCCAAGGAGGACCTTTTATCAACCCGGATAACCATTCAAAATCCCCCTCATCTTTTGGGGTAAGCACCACAGAGGCGGGAAAAGGCACACCAATGCCGGCTAAAAGTGCACATGATGAAGCTTTGTCTCTACAAGCCGCAAGAGATGCAGATCCATTCACGCAGGGGACTCCGGCCATTTCCAGCATACGGAGGCTCTCAAAAGCTACGTCCGGGGCTGTCCCTCCAAGACGAGTAAATACCCCTTTTGGAGATCCCTCCACTAGCTCGCCCGATTCTGTCCGGCAGACGAATACAGGCTCTCTGCCGGTAAAACCGACCTGAACATCACCTGGATGTACAAGCTCCATGGAGAGCCCTCTCCTGGATGCTGCCTCCAATACCATGGCGTTACCAGGCGAATTTTTAAGATGAGATAATAACCAAAAACTCATAATTATCCCTTATCGCTTTTTTCCAATCTTACACACATCACATCTGGCTCATTTGAAGCTTTCAAACTCCTCAAGCTTTCAAACTCCTCAAGCTTTCAGACTTCTAATCCGTGAGTATTTCCGGATTGAGCTTTCTCCACAACAGGATCTCCCACTCGCCCCAAGTGACAGTATCTGGCACCCGGGACAGCCACCGGATTCACCGCCATACCGATTACTATCCCGTCATAGGGCGCAGTGTGGTCCATCCTGGGATATCCGAACAGATCCATTGTCCTCGCCAAAAGCTGACCCTTGAGCACCCGCTCCCTCAACCCAAACTTCGTCTCCAATATGCCTCCACTGCGGGTTCTCAACCAACGAGATTCGCGGCAAATAACAGGCTCTCGTGTATTTTGCACCTATCCGGGATACATATCCAAATCAGTCATAATATTTCTGATTCCCAGCTCACCATCGAACACCATCCTCCCCTGAAACATACTCGGATTGCCCGCTTCAACTGTAATGGCGGGAATTTTTCTTTTTCTAGCCGCATGCCTAATCGTCCCATCCCCACCTTTGATATGCAGAATAATATCCGGGTTCATCAACTGGGCGAGATGCCTGACCACATCGGACATCAGATCGGCACGGATATACATGGAATTGATATTTCCCTGACTAGCGGTATGAATATCTATTAAGTAATCACAAGCAGGCAAAAACATATTCAAAAACGCTCGAGCATATTGCTCACTTGGCTTTCCTTCTTTTTTCCCGGGAAAGGCATGATTGAGATCCACGCCGTCGATAAACCTTCTGGCACCTGCATTGAACCCCGGCACATTAACTACGGGCACACAAAGCAAAGCACCTGAAAGCTTGTCCAACTCTACACCATTCAACAAACTGTGTATTATGCGAACTCCATTCAGTTCATTGCCATGAATAGCCGCGCTGATCCCCAACACCGGCCCAGCTTTTGTTCCACGCGCTACCACGACAGGTACATGCACAATCTGAGAAGTAGCGGTCTGAGACAATTCAACTAAAAGGTCGGTCCGTTCGCCCGCCGGAAGTTCGGTAACAGGCACTGGAGAAAGCTTGGAAAACAGCTTCTTTTTCGCGTCTTCTCTCCGAAAAACCTTGTAACGCTTCAAATACCACCTTCTTTCATATAAATTCGATACTCCAACTGTAAACTGAAACTACAACTCATTTAACCGCAACGAGACATATTACCCCAACACTCTCGACCTTATCCAATTAAATCTAACTCCCTCAGCGGAGGAAATCTTCCTCAATAAATCGCAGTTCATTATTGACCAGAAACCGGCTCATGTTAGCATCAGCCGGTTGAGAGGACAACTTAGAGCTTCGAATTTGAGCCTGTTGCAAAATGACGGACCGAGAAATCGCGAGCGCGGCGAGTACTGATGCAAGGCGCGATGCAGGAATAGCAGTGCTATTTCAAGAAGCGGCAACGCAGAAGACGGGCTCGCCTAGCCCCATTTTTCCGTTGGGAGAAATTTTGGCAACAGGCTCTCCCTAGTTGCAGAAGGAGAAAACAACCATGAAGCGTCACGCGCAATGTATACAACCAGGTAATTTTTCTTTTGAGCACCATTTCTACGATCGCGTCCGAAATGCCACTTTACATCCAATGGTGAGTTATTTCTTGAGGATGACCAATCCAAGAATCATCAGTCGTTACTGCCATCTCAACCCCAATGTTATTCCACCATTTTTGGAACGTCTGCTGAACTATCAGCCCAACCACTTTTTTTGGGCCGGGTCTGACCTTTTCAATGTCACCACCGTGGGTGGTCGTCAACAAATGGTCATCATCGAGACGAACTCCTGCCCCTCGGGTCAAAAATCCATGCCCCTCTTTGACGAAGCTCAGGATCAGGGTGGTTATCATGAACTAATGGAGAGCTCATTTAAACCACTCTTGAAAAGCCGCAGACTTCCGGAAGGCGGATTGGCTGTTGTCTATGACAAAAACCCCATGG
>JAABSF010000134.1 GCA_011390535.1 Deltaproteobacteria bacterium
TTTGAAGTACGCGTGACAGAGCTAGAGGACGAAATAAAAGAAAAAGAAGGTTCTCTGGGTGCTCTCCGGGAAGAAAAAGAAAAGGTATTAAGCGACTGTACAGCAGCGAAAGAAAAGCTCGAATCAGTCGATGAAAGAATGAAGGGCAATAAGGCGGTCGTAGATCGAACAAAGCAAGCCCTTGCAGTGGCGCTTACTCTTTTAGAAGAGCAGTTTGCATATCCCGAAGATGAAGAATCAGACGAAACATTAGAGACTTGACTATTCCGAGGTGATGGAAACTGCCTTCAGTAACAGGACACATATCTGGGTTGAAATCCAACCAGGTTAAAGCCCTTGAGAGAATTTACCGCAGGAAAATTCCGGCGACAGATGTTCTGACTCAGGATCTGGCTAGATTCTTGTGTCTTCTTTCACGAGAAATCGGGCGGCAAGTCGGTCTGTTTGTGGATCGAAAAGGGCAGGTTGAGAACGTTTTTGTGGGGGATTCTGATCGAATTGTGTTGCCTGATTTTGGCAGAATGAGAGCTGGAAGGGGGAGATTCCGTGGGCTAAGGCTCATACACACCCATTTGCATGAGGGCGGGGTAGATGAAGACGACTTAACAGATCTCACTTTGTTGCGCCTCGACATGGTTGTGGCGATTACTCTAGAGGCCGAGGATATGCCTGTGCAGGTGAGCCTGGCACACCTCTTGCCCGAAGGAAGCGATAACCGTTATTACAAGCTGGGGCCCGTTCCAGTAGACAAGCTGGATCTGAATTTTCAAGAGATGATAGACTCTCTTGAGGCGGAGTTTGCAAAAACAAGAGATGAGCAGCTTGTTGCCCAAAAGCTACCCGGCGCAATTTTGGTTCATGCAGATAATCTTCCACAAAAGGAGGCTGAGAGTAGGATTCAGGAAATGGAGGACCTGGCACAAACGGCCGGGTTGGCTATTGTCGGGGTTGTTCGACAGCGGCGAAAAAAGCCGGATCCGAAATATGTAGTTGGGAAAGGGAAGTTGGAAGAGATATTGTTTAAAGCCATGCAAAAAGGGGTGGAAACTATTCTGTTTGGTACAGATCTCCGGGCTAGTCAGGCACGTGCCGTCACGGAGGTGACCGATCTTAAAGTTATAGACAGGACTATGTTGATTCTGGATATATTCGCGCAGAGAGCCAAAACGAGAGCGGGTAAAGTTCAGGTGGAGTTGGCTCAGTTGCGATATGCTCTGCCGAGACTGGTGGCAAAGAACACTATGATGAGTCGGTTGACAGGTGGAATCGGGGGAAGAGGGCCGGGAGAAACGAAACTGGAGGTTAATAGGCGGCGGGCAAGGAAACGAATCCGAGATCTGCAGGAAGATATTGAGAAGATCTCACGCCGGAGGGCGTTAAGGAGAAAACGGAGAAATGAAAAAAATCTTCCTGTAGTGGCTTTGGTGGGCTACACAAACGCCGGCAAGTCGACATTGTTAAATACACTTACCCAAAGTGATGTTTTAACCGAAGACAAACTCTTCGCAACACTGGACCCAACAAGCCGGAGGCTGCGTTTTCCAAGGGACAGAGAGATCATTATTACAGATACCGTAGGGTTTTTACATGAGCTTCCCGAAGATTTGGTGCGCGCTTTTAAGGCCACCCTGGAAGAACTGTATGAAGCACATCTCATTGTTCACGTTGTTGATGGGGCAGATCCTAGGTTTGAAGAAAAGCAAGAATCTGTTGAAAGAATACTCGTGGATATGGAGCTTGCAGAGACTCCGCGTATCACAGTTTACAATAAATTCGACAAGATCAATGAGAGTGTTCGAAAAGAACATTTCAGACGTAACGCTGATGTCTTGATTTCAGCTTTGGATGCACAAACTACACGGCCTTTGTTGGCTCGCATTGAAACGGAAATATGGTCCGAGAAATATGGCCCTGAGATAGCTGAAAAGAGACGGTAGCATTTAAAGCGATGTGAGGATTTATTTGGGGACGGCTTTGAGAATTGCCTTGCCCTCTTTTACAACAACACAAAACTCAACTTTTTTTGAACCATGTTTTTTCTGAATTTGTGGTAGCTGCTTATTTATGGATTTGACCATTTTTTCATAAGTAATACCCTGCGTGGGCTGGCCGGTTTTTTCTCTTGCTTGGAGATAAGCATCATAAAGACCTCTCAGACGGGTTTCCTCAGCCGATGCACTTTTCGGTTCGGCGACTTTATTTTTTGTTTTTGAAACAAGCGCTTCAAGAGGTAGAGGGGGTGGTGATGATCCCGATGGGTCCACTCGCCCGGAAACGGCTGCGGTGGATGTTGAGCCTTCAGATAAACCCTTTTCTTGTGCCTGTTGGGTTTCAAGATCCCGCGCTTCTTTCATGTATTTCATCAGAGCAGCTTCCACTTCAGTTGCGCTGCGGGCTTTGAGCAGGTCTTTGGCTATTACGCCTCTTTTTTTTAGATCTCTTTGAATTTTTGCTAGATCTCTTCTGTGTCTCCCTTCATCAATTTCGCGCTGAATCCTGTCCCAGTGACTTTGATATGTAGTGAACCTCTGTACAAGCATCCGTAGTTTGAACTTTTGGGCTGTGTTTCCAACAACTTCGCCTCGAAGTGCCCTGATTGTGCGTTGTACAGCTTTGCGTTCTTTTATAGGAGCGAACCGTTCCATTCCGATGAAATATTGTTCATAACGAATTTTTAGTTTTTCTATAGCTTCTTCAAGGTGAGAAAGTATCTTTGCGAGATTGGCCGACATGACAACGGATATTAACACGAAATTGATTAATGCGCTTGTTTTTCCATTGCCGTAAGCACAAGAAATTGGTTTGTGAGATGGTCCCGGCCCTAAGTGAAGTTTGTCTGAGAGCTTGCGTGCTTTAGGACTTGATCTCAAGGTGTCAATGTTCAATGATTTAGTTTGGTTGTGTTGCGAAAAGTATATTTTGAAGCATCGGTGTAGATAATGCCCAAAATCTTTGTTTTTTTTATGCTAATAGTTTTCACCCTTTCGGCATGTGGAAATATCAACGCTCGAAAAGGTGAAACGCGAGGTATGAGCTTTTGTCAAGACATGGAAGGGAGATTTCATTTTAGTGTGTTCATCCCGCCATGGAAACATGTACGAGAGTATCGTTGCGATGATGGGGATTTTCGTAACTGTAATCAATGGACTCCAACTGGGCGATATGTTTTTGTAGTCTCAGACTCACCCTTTGTGAGCTTTGACTCAGAGATCATTACATCTTTGACTATAGAAGAAACAACCGAGACGGCGTCGGATTTAGTAAACAGCCTTTTGAATGATATTCGATACGACAATGAAGCTGCTTTGGATCCATTTACCGAGGACGAAGAGTTTTATGTCCACAAAACTTATGAAGGCAAAACGGTTTATGATGTCTATTGGACTCAGACTAGGGACTTTGATGGCAAGAGTTATCAATGGAATAGAAGAGATGCCTTCATCGAAACCGGGCTTGGGTCAGTATATCATTTGGAGTTTTTTTCCATAAAAACCATGAAAAAACCTGAGTTTGATTTGTTAGTCGAATCATTTGTGCTCGGCCCGGCACCGGATGGTGCACCTCACTGCGAATGCATGGATGAGCGGGCAGTTCCGCCGGAGCCCTGTTTTTGATGAGTGACACGAGAAAAGCGATATTTTAGATGAAACAGATGTTTTTAAAGGCCTTTAGCCCTTGTACTTTGTTTTTGCTGGGCTCCTTGTTTGTCATGGGAGAAGCCTTTGCCGCTGATAAATTTATTATTGATGATGACCCCGGTATGGATATGGCTCTGAAAGAACAGCTTAAGCCACCCAAAAAATCCGTAGGCGAGATGCTTGACCATGCTATGTGGAGATTTGGTTCCAGAATGGTTGTGGGTTATCGGTGGAGTAAGTTTGCCTGCTCAGTCTCATCCTGTCCTTATCACTCATTTTCTTTGATGTTCTACCCGGTGGCCATGGCCAAAGCCGAGAGCCCAGTGTGGCGCATGATTCGTTTAGGCTTGGGAATCGAAGGCGGTGGCGAGACCACTCAAACGAGGTATAAGTGGTGGGCGCGCAACCACGTCTTGGCGGCGATTGTTTCTCTGGGAATGCAATTTCCTTATCGAGTGACTCCTTTTATTGATTTCGTTGTCGCGTTGGGTGCCGTCCATCGAAACATCTACAACAAGGACATGTTTCATTTCGCGCATTCTTTGGGGATTGAGGCCGGGGCGACGGTTTTTCCGTTTAAATGGTTGGGGCTCACCGCCACATTGGGGTGGAGGCGTTGGGTCATTAAAACCAATCCGGATTCTTTGTACTACGATACTTTTACCTTCATGACGGGGATCGGTTTTTAATTAGTTTTTTTTCCCACTGTTGATTTTGTACGCAACAATTTTTCTCGATATCCGATAATGGTGAAAAATTGAGGTTTTTTGAAACTATGGCGTATCAGGAGAGACGGTTTCAATGGCGGAATCCCGACCGGGTGGTGAGCCCACAGAACAGCCAACGCCTAAAAGGCTAAGAGACGCTCGCAAAAAAGGGCAAATTGCGCGGAGCAAAGATTTCTCCGGGGCCTTTGTTTTTTGGGGTGGTTTCGTAGTTATTGTCATGATGATTCCAACAGCCGTGGAGAGAATTATGGCTCTTGTCCGTGTTTGTTTCGGATCCTCGCGAGAGCCTTCCATCACCTCCATCCGCGCGTATTTAGACCTGAGCTTGACAACGGCGCTTTTGTTGTTGGCGCCAATTTTGGGGGCTGTTTTTGTAGGGGCCATAGCGGCAGGTTTGATACAGAGCAGGGGGCTTTTTACATTTGATCCTCTAAAACCTAAGCTGAGCCATCTAAATGCATTAAAAGGACTCACCAGGTTGGTGGGTAAGCAGAGTCTATTTACTATGGCGAAGACTCTTTTGTTTTTTAGTGCTGCAGCGTTTTTGGCCTATTTCACAATCAAGCAACAACTTCCCCTTTTAATGAGGACCCTTGGAAGTCATCCACGAGGGCTTGCCACCGTTATCTTCGAGGTTTTTCAAACTTTGTGTGTGCGAATGGGGCTTTTATTTGTCCTCGCGGGAGTGGCTGACTACGCATTCAATTGGCACAGCCAACGCAAAAAACTCATGATGACCAAATACGAGGTGAAAAAGGAATCCAAGGAGTCTGAAGGAGATCCTCAAAACAAAGCTCGACGCCAAGAGGTTCACCAGGAGATATTGGAGGAGGCCATGATGCAGAATGTGGAAGAAGCTGATTTCGTTGTTTGCAATCCTACAAAATTGGCACTGGCGGTTAGATATCGTCGAGGCGAAGACAACGCACCTCAGGTGGTGGCCAGGGGACAGAATATTTTGGCTGCAAAGATAAAAGAAATAGCCGCCAGGGCGGGCGTCCCTGTTTTTCGGGATGTCTCTTTGGCTCGTGCACTCTGGGAGTTGGAGCTTAACCAGGAGATTCCGGAGGAGCTTTACGAGGCCGTGGCGATAATTTTGAGAACCATAGGAGAAGAAGAGGACAGTGATTCAGTATCACGGGAGACCCGGGGGACAATAAGATGATAATCTCAAAGCAGAGCCGTTCGAAAAAAAACAATTTAGGATTATATGATCGCGGCAACCGAAGAATAATAGAAAGAAAAAAGAGTCGGTCGGAGGTTGTGCAAAAAGGCCGCCTACAAAAAGTCTTTGACCCAAAGAGGTTAAGGAAAAAGACATGGGTTTCAAGTATCCAACACTCTGTTACCAATGAAAAAACACTCGCCTTGGGCCGCGAAGCCATAAAAATGTTCAGGCAAGAGTTGAATAGAAGAAGTGCGGGGCTCGGGCAGGCCGAGAACACATTTTTATTGAGTAACTTTGTAAAAGAAACGAAAAGATCAGGTAGAGAGGGCCATTTTCCAGTTGAAATGGTTATAGACTACCTGGTCTCCCAGCGGAAAGTTACAGCTTTTGTATCCAGTTTAATAATGGGGTAAAAATCGCTGGTTATCTTTGCTCGCCGGTGTATTAGAGAAAACCATAATTTCGGAAGAAAAGACAATGTTGCATGAAAGCTCAAAAAGATTTGGATCATCCACTGACAGCACAATAGATAAACACAGAATGGATCCCTCCATGTCTTGCGCCCTTTTGGATTGGGGATTCTCTTTTCTTGAGTCGGGTAGGTTTGACAAAGCCTTTACCGCGCTCGTGGGAATCGCGAAACTGAACCCCGAAGACCCTTTGCCATGGGCCGGCGCAACTCTAGCGGCAGCGCTTGCGGGCGACTCTCAAAAAGCTCAAACTTGTTATCTGGAGCTGATCGCTAGAAACCCAAACAGAAGATTGGTTGGGTGGCTTCAGCCTTTTGTCGGCTGAGCAAAGATATCAACCCTAAATCACGAACCCCTTCCTCCCAATACAGTGACCACCATTCCAATATTTTCTCCAAAGGTAGGACTGGTACTTGAAAAACACTGATATTTCCATAATCGCCTAAAAAGTTCCCATCCCGAAACCCCTCCCGTCGGAAGATTGGGGCGAAGCGAGCCTGTCTGCAGCGTTGCAGCTCCTTGAAATAGCGCTGCTATTCCAGTGTCGCAGCGGGGCCAGACCCGCCACGCTCCCGGCTCTTCGGTCCGGCGTTTAGGGATGGGAACTAAAAAACCTCTGTATCCATGATATCAGCGTCTTTGCGAGCCAATTGTTTGTCAATTCGGTCTTTATTGAAGCTGAAACCATGCCTAATCCATTCGCTCTCCATTTTGATGTAATCTTCTGAGATTCTTTCCAGCGTTCGTTTAAAAGCGATTTTTTGGATCTCCATTCGATAGTGATACTTGAGTGGTGATCCGCTCATCAGACGCATGTCGTCTTGTTCGGGTTTGAAAACATAAAAGTCTACATCGGGATTCATTTCCAGCGCACTGGTAAAACCCTCGGTGAAGCGAGTGTGGATAAGAGCCTTCAATCCTTGAATCGCGCTGAAAACCCCTCCTTTTGCTTTTACATAGCCCGAAATAGTTGATCCTTTGATTCCCATACGGTCAACTATTTCGGG
>JAABSF010000135.1 GCA_011390535.1 Deltaproteobacteria bacterium
TTTGCTTCCAATAGAGGGTCTCTGGTGGGCGAGTTGACGCTAGTGGATGGTGGAGACACCATCAACGCGCGGCGTATGGGCACTGGAGGGTGGGCGGTACCCTCCATTGTTGAAAAAGATGTCATACAGTTTAAAAAATGCACGGCCGAGTTTATTCTGCTTGTTGAAAAGGACGCCGTATGGCGAAGGTTGAACGAAGATAAATTTTGGAAAAAACATAAATGTATCTTGGTTCAATCCAACGGTATGCCCGCCCGAGGTATGCGAAGGCTCGTCAGACGAATGGTGCAAGAGCTTAAGATTCCCCTTTATGTTTTGGTGGATAACGACCCATGGGGGCTTTATATTTACTCGGTTATAAAGCAAGGCTCTATCAATTTGGCTTTCGAGTCCATGCGAATGGCGGTTCCGGAGGCCCGGTTTTTAGGGCTCTCTTCTTTTGATCGCGAGCGCTACAGTCTCCCCGACAATGTGACCATCACGCTTGACAACAAAGATGAGAACCGCGCCCGCCAGATGATGAATTATCCATGGTTCCAGGCCCGTAAATGGCAAAGAGAGCTCAAAAAAATGTTGGACTCAAAGGTCAAGTTGGAGCTCGAGGCGCTCTCCGCCAAGGGGATCACTTTCATCAGCAAAGAGTATCTGCCTCAAAAGCTCAGAGAGCGTGACTGGGTGGTCTGAACCCATTCAGGCGGTATTGACAGTTTTTTGTCGAGAACATACTTCTTTTTGACAGACCAAAAAAAAACGCACTAAAAATTAGGAGAAAAAAGATGTCTATCCGTCCTAAACTCTCTCGACGTGCTCAGGCTATCCCGGCGAGCCCCATACGTAAGCTGGTGCCTTATGCGCTGGCGGCTAAAAAACGAGGTGTTCATGTTTATCATCTGAACATCGGTCAACCCGATTTGCCCACCATCCCGGCGGGGTTGACTGCTCTACGGGAGTTTAAGCCTGAAGTGATAAAATATGGTCTCTCTCAGGGCGATCATGCTTTGACCGACGCTTTGATCAAATATTACTCTTCACTGGGTTATAAATTTGAGCCGGAGCAAATAGTGGTCACCACAGGCGGGAGTGAAGCCATAAGTTTCGCCATGATGGCCATCGCCGATGAAGGGGACGAGTTCATAATCCCTGAGCCTTTCTATACGAATTATAATGGTTTCGCCATTACATCAGGGGTGCGGCTCGTGCCCATAACAACGACACCGGAGACTGGATATAGTTGCCCTTCCGCCGAGCAGGTGTCCGAAAAGATCACCGACAGGACCAGGGGCATTATCATTAACTCACCAGGTAATCCCACAGGTGCGGTATACAGCCGGGAAGACATGGAGAGGATAGCCGCGCTCGCCCAAGAGCACAATCTCTATGTCATCTCCGATGAGGTTTACAGAGAGTTTACATTTGACGGAGTCCGGGCGGTGAGCATTTTGGATATTGAAGGGATGGAAGAGCGGGCTGTGGTAATTGACTCCATCTCTAAACGGTACAGCGCATGTGGTGCACGGATAGGATGTGTTATGAGCCGGAACGGCAACTTAATGGAGGCTGTTTTGCGTTATGCACAGGCCCGCCTTTGTCCTCCAGCGCTTGGGCAGGTTGTAGCAGCAGCGGCTTATAATGACGAAAGTGACTATATTGAAGAGAGCCGGCTCGAATACCAGCGACGCCGGGATGTGGTCTTCAATCGACTGCAGGGCCTGGACGGCGTCGTCTGCAAGAAACCCAAAGGAGCATTCTATTGTCTCGCGAAGATACCGGTGGATGATGTAGAATCATTTTGCAAATGGATGTTGACTGATTACCAGCGTGAGGGGAGCACTGTGATGACTGCACCAGGGCCTGGTTTTTACGCCACCCCCGGGCTGGGAGGAGAGGAGATCCGTATCGCATATGTTCTGGGGTGTGAGCAACTGGAGGCTGCGATGGACTGTCTTATAGATGGAATAAAAGCATATAACAACCGCTGAAATACCCTCCATGTGTCTGTTCCCTCTCTGTTATCTTGCGGGGAAGGCTGGAACCACCTCTCAAACGGCGGCCCCGGCGCAGTCGGAGACCTCACCGCTGTAGACGTAGGCGGCTACGCTGCCTTCATCGATATACCAATAATAGTCTTGGGATATAGCTCTCACCTTGGAATAAAAATGAGTCATTTGAGGTTTAGCATAGTGTGAAGGAGTAAAATGTGAGCCGAGAAAAGCGAAGAAAACCAAAAAGACACACAAAAGCACAATTTGAAGGGCTGATAATTCCTCTTATGGATTCATTATATGGGATGGCGCTGAGGTTGACCCGTGATGAAGAAAAGGCCGCCGATCTCGTTCAGGAAGCTTGTTTGAAAGCTTATCGAGCCTTGAACAGCTTTGAGCCCGGAACCAACTTTCGTGCGTGGATCTTTCGGATAATGACCAACACCTTCATCACTGATTATCATCGCCGCAGGAGAGAGGCTTCATCGGTGACCGATTTGGAGAACAGGTCGCATTACCAGCGGTTTGTCGGGTCGGATTCCACGCGAGCCGCCAAACAGGCTGAGTCTCAATTGTTGGATAAGATGATGTCGGATGACATCAAGTCCGCCCTGGATGATTTGCCCGAGGATTTTCGACAAGCCGTATTGCTGTGTGATGTGGAGGGGTTCTCATACAAGGAGATAGCGGAAATCTTGGATTGTCCAATCGGGACGGTGATGAGTCGGTTATACAGAGGCCGGAGGATGCTCCAAAACATGCTTTACGACCACGCCGTGGAACATGGGCTGATTACCGCCGAACAAGCTGAAGAAAACAAAAAAAATGAAGGAGAGCACCACGAAGTGATTGGCGCGGATAAGGTGAAAGCACAAAAAGAATCGGTGGGAGGCAATAAATTCGAAGTTGCTCGGTTTGAAGAGTATAGAAAGAAACGAGACAGATAGATAAAGGTATAAGTTGAGAAAAAATTGTTTAGAAACCAAAAACCTCGACTTTATTGGATAGAAGAAGAAATCGCCATGAATTGTAAAGAGATACAAAAATTCGCCCATGTCTACGTAGATGGAGAGTTTGGAGCCGAAGAGAAAAGGGAGTGTGAGAAGCACCTTCGAGGTTGTGAAGAATGTTGTGCAATAATCCGTTTTGAAGAGCAATTTAAATCAGCACTTCAAAACAGGATGCCCAAAATAAAAGCTCCGCAACCCCTTATTGACAGGGTGCTGGACAGTATAGAAAATGAGCCCGAGCCGGCTTCTTCTTTTTCAACTTGGTTTTATGTAGTAATACCTGCTGCAGCCATGGCGGCGGCGTCTATTTTGATCTTTGTATTTTGGCCTACTGGAGAATCGCCCGAAGCGGAGGCTCTGGATGACGGGATAGTGCATCATGAAAACGCTTTGCCAATGGAGGTGCAGGGCCCCGACGTGGAGACGGTGGCGAATTGGTATCGAGATAAAGTCCAAGTGCCTGTGAGACCTCCGAGGCTTAGACAACACGGAGTTGTTCTCTCAGGTGGTAGAATCGTTAATTACAACCGGTTGCCGGCTGCTTATCTTGTCTACCGTAACGGCAAACGAAAAAAGGTCTCAGTACATATTTTTAATCCCCAGCGTCTTCCCAGCAGCGGTCTTGTGCGTACGCGGATGGGCGGGAGGACGGTTTACTTTGGTATGAAGAACGGGCACAAAGTAGCTGTCTTCAAGAATAACGGTGTAGGCTACTCTGTTACAGCTGATGTGTCCATGGACGATATAAAAAAGATTGTGCGCACAATTATTCATCGTCATTGAGATTTATCAGTAGTCTTCAGTCTTTACATGTACGGGCGGGGCAACCATTTCACTTCATTGACACCGGACAATTGTTCTAGTAGCAAATGGTGAGAAAGTGAGTGATCCTTTGCTACGGGAATCGCCGGCTTTCCTTAGTATTGACTTAAAAATATCAGGATTATGAGATGACAGAACAAGTTTATCTGGTGACAGGTGGAGCAGGGTTTGTGGGTTCCAACATTGTTAAGCGACTTTTAAGCGAGGGGAAGAGAGTTAGAGTCCTGGATGATTTGTCTACCGGTCATGCTGAGAACATAGGAGTTTGTTTCAACGAAAATGATGGTGTGGCACAATATGATCAGGCCGATTCTTTTGAAACAGAAGGGGGCGGAACGGGAGACGGCGGAGAGATTGAGTTTGTAAAAGGGGATATCAGGGACAGAGAGCTTGTCCAAAAATGTATGCAAGGCGTGAAGTATGTGTTTCATCAGGCAGCTTTGCCTTCGGTGCCTCGATCAATAGAGAACCCGGCTGAGTCGGTCTCCGTTGCAGTGGATGGGACATTGAGCATTTTGGAGGCGGCATCGAAAAACAATGTAAAGAGGGTTGTTTACGCTGCTTCTTCATCCGCTTATGGAGCGAATCAGGTGGTGCCCAAAAAAGAGAGCTTTCGACCTGAGCCTTTGTCGCCCTATGCCGCGGGCAAGCTGGCGGGTGAGCATTTATGCAAGGTGTTTTGGGAGTGTTATGGGTTGGAAACCGTGGCGATCAGGTATTTCAACGTTTTCGGGCCAAAACAAGATCCTAACTCTCAATATGCTGCCGTGATTCCCAAGTTTATAAATGCTTTTCTGGAAAAACGTGCACCCATCATTTATGGTGACGGAGGCCAGACACGGGATTTCACTTTTGTGGACAATGTGGTGGAGGCTAACATGTTGGCTGCGATTGCTCCGAAAGAAGTGGCGGGAAGGGTTGTGAATGTTGCCTGTGGTGAGAGTATAAGTTTGTTGGATTTGCTGAATGCGTTGACAAATATACTAGGTCCCACAATGGATCCGGATTTTCAACCACCACGTCCTGGAGATGTCAGAGATTCATTGGCTGATATTTCCGAGGCTGAAAAACTCATGGGCTATAAGGTGGTGGTAGATTTGGAAGAGGGACTTGAAAAGACTGTTGAGTGGTATCGATTCTTAAAAAGGCGGAGCCCTTAAGGCTGACTAAAGAATGATATAGCCCTTAGGATCGGATGGCGAGGTGTGAGTCTGGAGTTGTCTCTGGAATCATTATATGCAGTTGAGTTAAAGCCCACTTTACTTTTACATAGCTTGGGATGTATTTTTAAGTGTCGAAGCGTCGGTGTGGGTGGAGAAAAACATCAAAATCAGGAGTTGTATCGTGAGTACAAGATTCCGAAGCATGACGGCTTTTGGCCGGTCGACTTTTTTGTGTGCACAAATGCCATACAGTGTAGAGATTCGCACTACTAACAGCCGCTTTTTGGATGTGCGCATTTACCTCCCTTGGGGGCTGCCCGAGGTGGAGAGGCAAGTGATTAAGCGAGTCAGGGAGTGGTTGAAGAGGGGTCGAGTTGAGATCAGTGTAAAAAAGGGGCTGGTGGAGAGTGCAAAAGGCGGAGAGGAGATGGGGCAACAGGTTTTCCTCACAAAAAGGTTTGAGCGTATCCTTGGGATATTGGAAGGCATTAAGAAAGATTTGAATGTAAAAGGGGAATGCGGGATGGATGTGCTCTTAAGAGCGCATGAAATCTTGGGGGAAGAGTTGGAGCCTCCTCCCAAATCGGATGAAGTGTTGGAAAATCTCATGCCGGAGGTGGACGAAGCGCTTGAGGCTCTGGTAAAAATGAGAAAACAAGAAGGTGTGGCCATGGATCGTGCTATGGCCGACAGCCTTGAGGCCGTAACCGTCCTCTCCGATTCTATCATGACGCTTGCCGCGGAGGTGCCCAAGAGTATACGGCGCAGGTTGGAAGAGAGGTTGTCTTGTTTAATAGAAGGAGACGCTTCCTGCAGCTCCGTTGACTCGGTGAGGCTGGCTCAAGAAGTAGCTATTTTGGCGGATAAGGCAGATATCACTGAAGAAATAACCAGAATAAAAAGCCACATTGAGCAGATCAGGGCCACCAGAAAACTGGAACCTCCTCATGGACGCAAGTTGGAGTTTTTGGTCCAGGAGATACAGCGTGAGGTGAACACTGTGGCCTCAAAGACGCCTGATGTGCGAATTGCGAGAGCGGCGGTGGAGATAAAGACTGAAATAGAGAGGATGAGGGAGATCGCCCAGAATGTCGAATGAGGGAAAAGGAGTGAAAGGGCTTCTTTTGGTGGTGTCTTCTCCTTCAGGAGCGGGGAAGACCACGCTGAGTCAAAGGCTCAGAGCCGAGTTTTCCGGGTTGGGCTTTTCTGTCTCATATACCACCCGAAAACCCCGTCCCAGTGAGGTTGATGGGGTTGATTATCATTTCGTTGATCAAAACACATTTGAAAATATGGTAAAAGAAGATCTCTTCGCCGAGTGGGCAGAGGTGCACGGTCATTTTTACGGCACCTCGTTTGCGGCGGTTCAGCAAGCTCTGGATGGCGGCAGAGACATGATCTTTGACATCGATTATCAGGGAGGCACCCAGCTGAAGAGCAAGTTTCCCGATGCGGTGATGGTTTTTGTTTTACCTCCTTCAATGAAGGTGTTGGCCGAAAGATTGAAAGGCCGAGCAACAGAGAGCCCCGAAAAGATTGCCATGAGGTTGAATGGAGCTATAGAAGAGCTCACACATTACGACTCCTATGAGTTCCTCGTGGTAAATGATAATCTTGAGACGGCGTACACAGAACTTAGGTCGATTTATCTGGCAGCGGGCTGTACTCAGCGAAGGCGGGGATATTTGGCGTTGGAGCTTTTGAGCCAAGCAAAAAACGATGATCTTTTGTAGGCGATATCTGCTGATTTTTTTGTTGAGCTTGTGTGGTTGTCCAGGGAAAAAGACGTCTGGACATCGGGTTAAGAGTCCGGCCCGGGCTCGGCAAATCCCGGAAAAGGAATGTCCCCGTTTCGGGGAATCCGATCTGAGCACCGAAGTGCAGATAGAGAGGCCCCCAAGGGTTGCGATTTCTCTTCCCATGCCTTCACCTCTTCAGGATCCTGATCCTGTCCCCGCCCGGACGACCTTGAAAATGCAACGAAGGCGCGCAGCACGTTCCACGGGCGAGAGCCGTTGGAAA
>JAABSF010000136.1 GCA_011390535.1 Deltaproteobacteria bacterium
CGACTTGGAGGCTGACTCGATTAACTTCTTAGCCTGAGCCGGATTTCGACTCATTATATAGATCATGGCCAGCTCGGCCTGAACCCTGGCTGGAACAGAGGACAAATCCTTTCGAAGCTTGCCGGAAGCTATGCGGCGCCTGCCGTTCTCCCTCTCATTCTTATCATTCTTCTCTTTCTTCTCATGCTTCTCTTTCCCGCCATCTGAATCATCTGAAACCTTTGATCCCTCTTTTTTTGGAAAAATCATTATTTTTTCCTCAAGGGATTTACGGTACTCGGCGAGGTCTCGGCCCAAGAACTGCATAGGGTCGAACTGCCCGTGATAATGACTCAGTCTCTCTTTTAAGTGTTCCGCGAATGCTCTGTCAAAAACTTCCGGCTCAACCCCAAGCACTTGCCTGAAGACACGGTTCGTGTCACCACCCTTGGCGTAGGCGTGAAGACTCTCCACAATCTTATCCCACCCCC
>JAABSF010000137.1 GCA_011390535.1 Deltaproteobacteria bacterium
TCTTGTGGATATATTCAATCACAAAAGTAGATTGAAAATAAGCCATTATGACACCTTTCATTGTTTTGGAACGTGTAAACCCAAGGTTCACTTCTAAAACAGGTGTCAGGTTGCCGGTAGCCAGCTTCCTGTAGAGCATGCGAGAATGCTGACGCTTCCATTCAGGCCTAGCCAACAAGGTCTCATATTCAGCGAGCCCTTCAGTGAACCAACGTTCAACTCTTCCTTTCGTCATCTGAACGTGTATCACGTGAGCCAACTCATGCCACAATACATAAGCCCAGTTCGTTCGTCCAAGCGATGGAGACATGGAGGTCACCACCTTCCCAAAGCATACCCCCAAGATGCCTGTCTCAGCGGGTTCCCCAAAAGTACGCGCCTGAAAATCCTCCGCCTTGTCATACAACTCCATATAAACTGGAATATGTGGTTTATAGTTGTACTTTTTAAGGTATGACTTAACTGCTCCGTTCAACACTTGAGGGACGTAACGAGACAGAAGCTTCACCTCATCTTTTGGGAAAAGAAATCTTATTTTTCCTTTTTCATACCAGTCGTATCTCTTTGAAAGATTGTCGTGAAGCGTGAGCAGATTAACTGTCTTGTGATTGAACCCGTCGAGCTTGTGTGCCTCTTTCAGGTTAAACCAGCCCATACCGTAGTCACCTGTTCTGAGCTGATTTACACCTAAGTCAGCCAGCGCGTTCGCGTTCTGCGGATCAAACTGGAGAGCTTTCTTGTTCAGCTCGGCGGCTTCTGCATATCTGTGATGTCGTGAGACGAATTTTCCGGCAAGATTAAAAAAGGCACCATCGTGAGAATTGATCTCCAGCGCCCTCTTCTTCGCCTTCTCAAAATCGGCCTTTTCGTCATTTAAATAATGGACCGCCGCTTTCAATGCCAGTGACCTTGAATAGTTCGGATTCACTTTCAGTGCCTCGGTGAGAGTTTTCCTTGCGCCGGGGTATTTGGCATCGAAAATATCCAGGCCGGCCAAATAGAGCCTCGCCTCTACACATTTGGGATTTATCTCTAAAGCCTTTTTGGCTCGCTCTTTTCCTTTGTGATGATTAGATCGAGGAGCATACCATTCAACCCAAGCCAACCCAGCCAGAGCCTCCGGATGATTTGGATTGATTTTCAAAACCTTCTTATAGAAATCATCCGCCCAATCCACACGGTACTTTTTCATGGACAGCGCCGCCCATTCCAGCCAAACCCGGATATTATTTGGAGCTTTCTTAGAAGCCTTTTCAAATAAATTAGATGCCTCCTGCCAGTCCTCCTGACCATGAGCGGCCATCCCAAGATAGACCAGGTGATAAGGGTTTTCCCTGCTCAAAAAACCATTGTCTACATCATTGAAGAAGCTTTTAAAGACAGCGTTCGCGGCGATTTTGTTCCCTTGGGTCAATAAAAGACGTCCCCTCAAAATCCTAGCCTCGAACTGGAGCCGGTCAGCCTTGATTACTGCCTCAAGAGTTTTCCCCGCCCGTTCATAATTCCCAGTAAGCATATCCAAACGGGCCGACTCGGTGCGAGCTACAAGCGCTACCCGCTTATCTCTCGCGGCTTTCTCCAACAAACCTTCAGCTCTTTTATATCGGCCGGTCTCCATCAAAACTCGGGCGGCACCAAGCAACCCATAGCCCCGGTTGCGTCCTCGGGCGGCTTTATTGAAAGCTTTTAAGGCGGCTTCGTATTCTCCTTTTTCGAAAGCCGTGTAAGCCGAAGCAAACTTCCGTCCTCCAGCAACAGAACTCCCTAAGACCGCCCCTCTCCCTAAGACCGTCCCTCTCCCACCGCCTCGGGGGGCACCTTGAACCTGCGAATGAAAAACATTCGCCAAGGCGATGATCAAGACTAACGGGAATGCCCATCTCTTTATGCCCTTAAAAACCCGGCTGGACATATCTGATTCTGTTTTAGAGTACTCCGAAACCGCGCTAATGGAACGTAGACCATGTTTTGTCATCTTCAACTCCAAAAAAAACCACCGACGCTACTTGTCGACTCTTACCGTTAAAAAAACACCGACGTTACTGTCGACTCTTGCCGTCAAAAAACTGTAAAGCCTCAATGAACTGCTCTGGAGAACCATGAACAGATGAACCGGCGCCGCTATATGGCGCATCTGCAGGGAGGCGGTAACCGGCAAGGCTCATGCCGTCTACAATGGCGTCTGCGGCCGTAAAATTACCCCCGGGACCGGAATTGCCCCAAGGTGCAAACCCCAACTCAGAGGCGTCCAGCTTAGGTGAGGCCGAAGCGTTTACATCATTGGCCCAATAGGCTGCAAAATATGACTGGCGCAGATCCAGCCCCAACAGCAGCCCCGCAGTAGTACCGGCCGACTCGCTCAACAAAAAAGTCTCATCATTGGAAATATTGTAATTGCTTCGCAGATAGTCCAACACCGTGGCCCCCGCCGCTCCGTCACCGTTGTATGCGACACCATCCAGTACAGCAAAGATAACATCTTCCAAGCCTGCCATCGGGGCCACATTGCGAAGGTTTTCCGCCATCTGTACATCACCTTCAGTCCCTGAATATACGATCATGAGCCTGTTGGGCTGAGAATGATTGTAAGAACTCGGAACAATGAGCACTATAGAAACACCGGACGCGTTGACGGTTTCTCCGGATGGATAGACGCCGCCACCGGAACCTCCCGATGAGCCACCCAAAGGAGGGACAACCTCTTGGGTGGAAGAATCAACCTGGGTTCCCGAATCAAGAGCTGGTTCAGCGTCAAACCCAACACCCGCGTCCAGGTTGGCGTCGGTTTCCCCACTCCCGCCATCCACAGAGGCTTCGGCGTTATCATTCACGTTAGCATCTGAAGCCGACACAACCGAGTCGCCGCCTCCGTCCCCCACCGGGACAACACTAATAACTCCCTCACAACCGGATAGAAAAAAGAAAACCGACAGATAGATTCCGAAAAACAAAGGAGTGAATCGCCTGATTCCCTTTAACCGATAGTTCCTTTTAGTTCTTAAGATTAAACCAATAAAACTGAAAAACAATTTGTGCATGATAAATGTAACCTCTGCCCTCATATTATGAGAGCATCCGGATGCAGGTCAACATAAGTGAGATGAAAAGGAGGCAAAAGACTTGTCAGCACATACAAATCATTGTTCAAGCAAAGCTCACTATGTGGTAAAAATGCATTATGGATCGAAAAAAACCTTCAGTTTATAAAAAGAGAGGGGCACAGTCCCGACAGAAAAGCGAAAGCACTCGTACGGTAAAACTCCGTAAAGCCCTTTGTTGTGCCGCAGAGCTGACCTTGCTGGTAAACAGAGAAGGTTGCATTGAAGAGATGTACGGTTCCGCTACGACTCTCCTGGGTGAAGAAACAAAGCTGAGGCACGGAGATCCCTTAGACATAATTTTAAAGGATCAGACTTTTGCCGATATAGTATCCCATGATCCGGAAGCCTTTGACGAGAGAGGATACTCCTTA
The DNA here is from genome assembly GCA_011390535.1 of Deltaproteobacteria bacterium. Taxonomy (GTDB): domain Bacteria; phylum Myxococcota_A; class Polyangia; order HGW-17; family SLPX01; genus SLPX01. The sequence goes on from JAABSF010000137.1 coordinate 3,473, forward strand.
ACGGTGAATCTAATCGCTGAAAAGAGGGCGGAACTCAGGATCACAAAACTCCCTAAAGACCCTGTTTTCGTAGTCGTTCTGCGGAATATTACTCCAGTATTCCGGGAAATCGAATCTCTGAAAAAGCAAAACATCCGCTATGCCGAGGATCTCGCGCAGACATACGCGCGATGGAAAGATGGAGTGAAAAAAGTAGGGATCACCGCCCAACAAGCCGCAAAGGCTGAACGACTCTCAACCCTGGGTCAAGTCGCCGCCAACCTGGCTCATGAAGCAAAGAACCTGCTCATGCCCGTCACGATATATTCACAACTTTTAGTGGAAAAGAGCCGTAATCTGGACGAGGAAAGCAAACACCTAGCAGAAGGGATTCATTCAGCCGCTGATCGTGTAGCCTCTCTGCTGCATCAAATATTGGATGCGGGAAAACCAGTGGATCTCCACAGAGAACCAATCCCCGTGTCATCTCTCACAGAAAGCCTGGAGACAATCCTCGGGTCCACCCTGCGCCGCCATGAGGTCAAGCTTGAGGTAGCACTCGACTCTGATTTACCGTTAATCGAGGCTAATCAAAGAGAGCTGGAGCAGGTCTTCATAAATATCATCGCAAACTCCATAGATGCCTTTGAAGAAGCTCAAAACAGAAGCCGACCTGTTGGACAAGAGCCGAAAATCCAAATTAGAGCCTTCATTGAAAAGGAAGAAAAGCAAGGAAAGCAAGATGAGCAAAGGGCAGAAGACAGACCGCCTGTAGTGGTTATAAGCTTTAAAGATAACGGCCCCGGATTTCAAGATGACACACTGTCAAAAATATTCGACCCCTTTTTCACAACTAAAGAAGCAAAGAAAGGCACAGGGTTGGGGCTCTTTGTGGCACATGAAACCATAAGAAATCTGGGGGGCACGATGGAGGCTTTCAATATTAGAACAGAAGGAAGCGGAGCCGCTTTTGAAATCCGTCTCCCTGGAATCATCGAACCGGAAACCCTCAACAGAAGAAAAGACTTAGGAACTACGATCGGTTAAGTTTATTCAAAGAACACACACCCCAGATGAGAACAATTCCGGATGGAAGTAACCAGCTGGATGGGAGCAACCAGCTACTTCAAAGACAAAATAACAACAAAACCCCATATACACTTACTCATCGAAAACTTGTTCTATTTTGGTCAGCAGCTCCAATGGGCTGAAAGGTTTTGTGAAATACCCATCAGCGCCGGCATCGAAACCTGTCTTACGATCCACCTTTTTTTCCCTGGCGGTTAACATGAGCACAACACATGACTTTGTGATTGGATTACGTTTCAGCCGTCGACATACCTCGTATCCATCAAGCCCTCCCGGCATCATAACATCCAAAATGACAAGATCAGGTCTCTTCTCTGTGGCCAGCTCCAATGCTTGCCTGCCGTTTTCCGCCTCGTAGATCTGGAAATCATCCACTTTAAGCGTCACTGATACCAGCTCTCGAACCTCAGGCTGATCATCTACGATCAAGATCCTTTTGGGCATTTATAAACTCTCCCCGGAGCGATAGATTCTACAAAAGTCTGCAAACTATCATCTCTTCTCGTCTTGGGCAACAACCTACAATAATATTACTTTCCCTGCTGTCTAAAGGCAACTCCTCTGACAATTTCCAATACACTATAGTTCAGATTATACCCCGTAATCCAGCTAAACACACTCGCCTTGTCCGCCGATCCACCTCGCCATACTGCGCAACTACCTGTGAGCATGGTTGTCCGAATCTCAATGAGATCCTGTTTAACTCACCTCTGGAATTTGGTCACCTTCTTGAGTCTCATCCCCTTCTCTTTCACCACCACCTTCTTCGACGTTGTCTCCTTCTCGCTCATGGCCGCCTTTAAAATCAAAGGCCGTCTGCTCTGCCCGCTTACCCGGCACATGGTAGTAGGGCCTCACATGTTCATCCCTCAGCGGTTTACTTCCTTTTTGAGCTTTCCTGCGCCACCCATCCTCCGATACCCGGACCTCGGCCACTTCTCCTTGAAAATATGTCCCGTGGTGATGAATTCTCTCCAGATACACCAGCTCATCCCTCCTGAGACATTGTAGCACAAAGGGAGAATGCGTCGTGAGAAGAACCTGCCGCAGAGGATTCTTCGAACCCACAAGGACATGAGGGTCAACAGCGAGATCCTCCAGCAAACGAGCTAACTCGGTGAGACCGGAGGGGTGTATGCCGCTTTCCGGCTCTTCGATCGCCAGTAGAGAGTTCCCCTCAGGGTTCTCCAGCAAAGTCGCCAAAGCCAGGTAGCGGAGCATACCTCCTGATAGAGGATGAGGTGTCGCGTCATCTCCCTCCACAGCCGGACGCACGGTATCCGATTCTTGGTCAAGTTGTAAACGCAGCTGAACATTTCGGCCAATAAACTTGGACAACCGTGCGCTGAGATTTTTCAGCGCCTGGTAACCGTCTTCTGCTCTCTTTTCTGCAGACATCCCCCCGAAAGCAGAGGAACGAATCCGCTCCAGAGCCGATGAGAGCCTGCCGCCTGTGGCGTCCAACTCCTGCATATCTTCTCGGTGCGACGGTCTGGCCAGTGCGGAAGGCTCCAGGTGAAAAAACCTCCATGAACGGATCTCTCGAACCGTTGCAAGGATCGTTGGAAAATCCCCTACCGCAGATCCACCCAAAACCGTCCAGTGCGACCGCATGGCAGGAATAACCTTAGAGCTGTGCCCCTCTTGATGTACCCGTATCTCGGGATTATCCGGCTCACCTCCTGTGGATATAAAGGGCCCCGCACGCCGGCCGGTTATTACGGAATCCTTAAAGGTGCGAGAGCAGGAAAACCCTATCTCACGCCGTGTCTGCTTTAATGTTATGGGCTCCAATGTTTCCTGAAAAAGATGCAAAGAAGGCTTCATCTTTTCCCAAAATAGCTTTAACGTAACTGAATACCTCACAGAAGATGTTGAAGCTTCAACCTGCATACCAAGATCATCTTCCACTTCGCGATTCAGAATCATATCCGCCTCAAGATGAATATCC
>JAABSF010000138.1 GCA_011390535.1 Deltaproteobacteria bacterium
AAACGCTTCAATTTCGCCGAGCAACCTCAAGGTTTTGTGCTTCTCTTTGTACCTATGGTTTCGGTGGCCGATTCGATGCATTCCCCCTTGCTCAGGGCAGCCGCAACGGTGAAAAGCCCTCCAGCTCCATCCGGCTAAATGCTTAACCAGCGGAGGGTGCTCCCAATTGTAGCCGTAGTGATCGTCCAGCCATTTTTGCTTGCGCATTTGCCGCCATTGGAAATCTGCGCCTTCAGCCCAGTTCCAGTATGTCTCGGCGGCGTTCATGTAAATACCCTCGTCTCGCCCAATACCCACCCTGTCGAGAGATGACATCAACCATGTGAACACCAGCAGCCCCAAAGCCAAGGCGATGATGGAATCCGTGTGACGCTGTAAAAAAGAGTGCCGGCTCTCCGATGGTTTGAAGGTGGACCCGGTTTTGCTTAGGGTGGTTCCTGGTTTCCCGTGCATGTTTTCAGGTTTATTCCCCTCGGAGTTCATGTTTTCAAGCGTTGACGGGCAGGCTTTGTCCATGAATCACTCCCGTGTCTGTGCATAGAAGCAAAAGACCTTTGCATAAGGCCAGCGGGTGAAAACCTTGAAACTCACGGGTGTTTTTTTCTCGGATTTGTTGGAGATGTCCAACACATGACGCCTCCATTTGTCGTCGATAGGGTGTGACACACTCATTGTTTTACCGTTGCCGATTTCTACCTCCATTGTTACATCCACCAGTGAACGTGGAGCCCGTGCAGCTTTTCTATTACCACCGCCTTTACGTTTTTTTGGATTCTTTGTGTGGTAGACAGCTTGACGTGCCTTGTAGCGAGAGTCGTAGCCGTCAATCCCTGTATATATTACCAGGCGGCTTCCTAATTTTACTGTGGGGTAGTTGATCTCCAGAATTTTTCCATCCACCGGGTGTGCGTATATGCATTTCCGTGGAGAGTAATCCACTTCGGCGATCTTTTGACGAACATTATTCCAGCCGGCGCTGCATTGGTGACGGTGACGTGAGGGCTGAAATGGACACTGCTCATCTACACTTCCATCAGGCCTCAGGACACGGACTTGGGCTTTAGAGAGGTTTTCGTAGAAATCGAACAATGGAAGATCTGTTTTGTTTTCAAAGAGGGAAACTTGGATTCTCCCATAACTCTTTTTTGAGACAAGACGAGCTTTTTTTGTTTCAGCCCGCGTTTTCCCTTTAAGCCCCACGACCCAAATTCTACCGAACGCTGCTTCGTCGGGTCGTGCCATCTGGTGAATATCCAGAAGCTCTCCCATATGCATACGTCCGGTGGGGCCTATCCATGTTGGCGCGAAGAGCAGCAGATCACCTTGTTTGAAATTCCCTTGCAAATACTTAGCGGCTTTTTTCCAATCTGCTCTCTCAGCCGGAGATCCGGCGAAGAGCCATGTGGCCGCAGTCTCTATAATTGCAACCAGCACCACAAGCGATGCAGCCGACAGCCACAGTATTTTTCGTCGTTCCATCATCTTAAACCCAAATAAACACTGTCTCTACTATGCACGAGCCGGTGCATTACAATTCGGCACCCCCTGGGATGTCTGAAAGGAGGTTTCAACATGAGGTTCATCTTTTTTGGCGCACAATCAGGTCGCCCAACAGACCCAAGACCAAGATTTGAACACCTGTCATCACCAAGATCGCTGTGGTGGTATCCAAGATCAGGGGCAACAACGCCCAGCTGGCGAAAAAGACCGCTACCCCTGCCATTATAAAAAAGAGACCTATGGGAGCGAGGACACGCAAGGGGTTGAAAAAAAGAACTGTCCTAATTATCAGAGCTATGAAATTCAATGTATCGCGGATAGGCCGGATTTTGGATTTCCCTGTTCTGTGAGCGTAATTTATGGGTATGTATTTCACCCGATATCCAGCCACCAATAGGGCGAGGGTGATGGTTGTGGTGAAAGAAAAACCATCAGGCAAAAAGCCGATATATTTTTCTACAAGTGATTTTCTTATTATCCGAAGGCCGGAATTGAGATCAGGGATGCGATAGCGAGCGAGATAATTTGCCAGCTTGTTCAGGAACCATTTTGCCGGGCGCCTTATGAGAGGGATATGAACGTTTTCTCCTGTACGTGCTCCCACAACCATTTCATGATCTCTGCGCAAGGGCAACATCTCCAGTATTGCATCAGACGGATAAGTCCCATCGGCGTCTGTTATGATTACATATTCGTTACACGCTTCCCGGAAACCTGTCTTCAAAGCAGCGCCGTACCCTCGGTTTTCTTCGTGACGAACAACTCGGACTCCGGCTTCTTCAGCTTTTTGGGCAGTATTATCCGTTGAGCCGTCATCGACTACTATGATCTCAGCCGACACATCAGCTTTTTCCAAGGTCTCTTTGAGTTCTTCCAGCACGGGGGCGATTCCGTTCTCCTCGTTATATGCGGGAATTACGATCGAGATGGGGTTATCTGTAACAGTGGTAGTGTTATTATTCTTTTCAGTGCTCATGGTTCATCACTATATGCCTGTACCTGGGTGACGGGGCAAGACTATTTTGTAACAGTTATGGTGATTGGTGTATGGAAGAAAAGAGATTTGGACATTTCTTTTAATCTATTTCTCAGGAGGTTGTGAGTGTTTCGATGAACAAATGATTGTTTTGACGATCACTTCTTTGCCCGTTGCATTACCAAGGATACCCATGTGTTTGGCTCATCTGATGACCCGGTACTTACGGGTTCCTCTTCTTCGAGATAGTATTTAAGCTTAAATGACGGCGCCTCTTTTGACCATGTTTCTAATAATTTATCTTTTTCATCGATTAAGACACCTGACAGAATAGCTATTCCGCCGGGTTTCACCCATGCATTAAAACCGGATGCCAGATCCGCCAAAATTTTGAACCTTATGTTGGCAAGAACCAAATCAAATGAGCTTGTTTTGCATTCATGGGGTTTTACCAGTTTAAACCGCGAAGATAGATTATTTCTCTCGATATTCGTACGCGCAGCCTCAATGGAATTGTCGTCGGTGTCGGTGGCGGTGATTTTAGCATCCCACAAAAAAGTTGCAGCGAGCCCGAGTATGCCTGAGCCGCACCCAAGATCCATTATGGTTCTTGGCTCTTGTGAGCCTTTAGCTTTCAGCTCCCCCGCTGTCCTTTCCATTGTCTGAAGGCATAGTCTTGTGGTTGCATGGTGTCCGGTGCCGAAAGCTTGGCCGGGTTCAAGCTCAATGTAATGGAGCTGCGTGGATGAAGATTCATCGCTGCCGGTCTGTGCCTCTATGGCTGCTGCTTCCCATGGCGGATAAAATACAAAAGAGCCTATTTTTAAAGTGGGGAAACCTTCTTTTACCACCTCCCACCAGTTGGTGTCGGCTATAGTGCGGCGGCGGATCTTTCCTTTGTTTTTCAAAATACCTTCATCCGCCATTTTAGCGGCGGTCTTGCGGAGGCGCTCGAGTTTTTCCAGCGCTTCATCTTCGGAGACGTAGAAACGAAAAACAACTCTCCCCGGTTGCGGAGTCTCCAGGGTGGAACCGTCGGCCACTTCATAACCGTCGGGAAATATATCGCTTATCCAAGGCGCAACAAGATGTGAAGCTTCTTCCGGAAGATCCCAACATATCAAGGAAAGATTATTTTGAGTCGAACCCATATCCGCGATCTCTCTTTGTGGGTGCTCGGAATCATTGCGGTAGTCCAATGGTTTGCGGTTTGCGGTTTGTTTGACGTCTTTTTTCATTTGTTTTCCTACTATATTGCGACTGAAAAAGTTGGTGCTATTTGAATGCGTCGTTATATTTGTTAGATTGTTTTTTGAAGGTTGTACAATGTTTTGTTCATTGATTGAACCGTTGCAAGCGGCGCATTGCGACGCCGGCTTTCCTTCGGCCAGGGGTCTCTTTCGATCCTTGCTGCGACTTTTGGCCACGGCCTATGTCCACATTATATCCAAATTTTTCAAACCGAGCCCTAAGATGTTCCTTCAGGTTGACCGGAGCGTTTGGTTCTTCTAATCTTACGCGGATAATATGTTCATAGCGAATACCGTGGCTTATAACGGCCGCAGACAATAGGGCACTAGAACGTTGAACCGGATTACCCGGGAGTGTAAGGAATATGGAACTGAAAATTTATGGGTGCCGTGGTTCTTATCCCATGGCGCGACGGGATGTATTGAGCTACGGAGGTAACTCTACCTGTATCCACATCCGGAGCGCGTCGGGTCAGGATATTATTATCGACGGCGGCTCAGGGATTCGGAGTTTAGGAGAGGAGATGATGAGGAGGGAGTTTGGTTTAGGGAAGGGTGAGGCCCATGTTTTAGTGGGGCACACTCACTGGGATCATATTCTCGGTTATCCGTTTTTTGATCCTCTCTATCAAGAGGGCAATCGATTTGTGTTTGTGTCCGCCGGACAGACGGACGCGCACATAAAGGACATCTTATCGGGACAGCATGACGACATTCACTTTCCGGTGCCTTTTGCAGATCTTAGAGCTGATATGGATTATAAGGCTTTTAAGCCGGGGGAGGTATTTCAAATCGGTGATTTTCGTGTTGAGACGGTTCAGCTGAATCATCCCGGAATAACGGTGGGTTACAGGATTGAGGCGGACGGCCGGGTGGCGACCGTTTATACCGATAATGCGAGGGTTCGCAAGGTGAGGCTGGGAGATGGTCAGGGGGGGCCGGAACCGGATCCGGTTTTTACAAAGGTTTTTTTGGATAGGTTGTCCCGAACGGCGCGGGAATCGGATATTTTTATTCATGATAGTCATTTTTTCGAACATGAGATGATGGGGAGATACCACTGGGGGCATTCCACCGTGGAAGACGCCCTGGAGTTGGCCGTGCTGGCAGAGGTTAAAAGGCTGGTGCTCTTTCACCACGCGCCTGAGCATTCAGACACCGTGGTGGATGAGAAGCTTTTTTTAGCGAGGGATTTGAGCCGTGAGTTTGATTTTAAAGTAGATTGTGCGTTCGAAGGGCTCACATACAAAGTCGGAGAGGCAGAGGGTGAGCGAGCGCGCGCGCGTGCCGGAGAGAGAGACGGAGATGAAGAGGTTGATTTGAAACTAAACCATAAGCGACGCCCGGAGGTTTCCTCATGATTCGTCTTCACTTTTGGGGTACTCGGGGGTCTATTGTATCACCCGGCGATAACACAATCCGCTATGGAGGAAACACCTCTTGTGTGCAGGTCATTGGTTACGATAGCCGAGAGCCGGGTGGATCACTTGCACATAAAAACCCTCACATTGTCATAGACGGCGGCACAGGGATAACGATGCTGCAGCCCACTTTATTGAAGGGACCATGGGGGCGGGGAAAAGGTGAACTGCATATACTTTTGAGCCACTATCACTGGGATCATCTCATCGGTTTGCCTTTCTTTGCGCCCATGTTTTTCAAAGGTAATAGGGTGGTCTTTTACGGTGCGGATGTGTCCAGCTTAAAGGCCAGTATAGAGAGGTTGTTTACATCGGTATATTCTCCCATCAAAGGGACAAAGAACCTCTCGGCGGATATAGAGTATAAAGAGGTCGGGCCCGGCCCTACGGCCATATCCGGCTTTAGTGTTCGTACTCACATGACGAATCATCCTGCTCAGACGTTGGCTTACAGGCTTGAATACGGAGGAGCCGATATAGTTTATGCAACCGACC
>JAABSF010000139.1 GCA_011390535.1 Deltaproteobacteria bacterium
ATGAGGCGGGAAATAAAGAAGCAGATGAAAAGCTTATTCAGTTTGCGAGCTCCACTGATTTATTCATCATAGATGCTCAGTACACGGCGGATCAAAAAAAAGATTATCCGGGTTATGGTCACAGCTCACATCTGGAAGCTGTTGGGCTGGCGAGGGCGGCGAAGGCCAAGCAGGTAGTCTTGTTTCACCACAATCCTTGTCACGATGACGACACGCTGGATAAGATGAAACATGAGGCGGTGGAGTATGCAGCGGGGAGCGGGATGGAAGTGCGCATGGCTCGTGATGGGATGGCTGTGTTGGTTGGTTCTCAGGGTGACTCGACCGATGGTGAAGGATGATAGTGTTTCTTTTGATTTCAAACAGGAGCAAGGATTGAATTCTTCTTCAATGAAATCCTTGGATTTGATTATCCCGAGAGACCAGATCGCCTATGTTCGTTTTATTCTGGAGGCGTATGAAGGGCTCGCAGTTCAAACCTCTGATCCTGGCAGCTCGGAAGTAAGATGGCTTGTTCCCGAGAGCAGGCTCCCGGAGGCACTTCGTTTGTTAACGGTTTTGGGTAAAGAGGCGAGGGTGGAGATACGCAAAAAGGGTGATCTGGAGGTGGCGAGCGGAGAGTAAGGCTCATGAAGGAGACCCAAGTTGAAAAAAAGGACAGGAGAAATTGTGAGCCGAAAGAATCGGGAAAAAAGAAGGGGTGGAACACGAGAGCCGAAAAAAGAGGCGAATAACTCTGAATCGGGTTTTTCGGATTGGCAATCCTTTAGAGCGGCTTTGAAAAAGCGGCTTCCGTGGGTTGTATGGGCGCTGGTGGTTTTCGTAGTTGCTCAGGTGCTGATGTGGTTTCCACTTTTAAAGGTGGTCTCTTACGAGTTCAGCTTTGTTATGTCAGGGGTCCTTGCAGTTGCGGGCATACACTTGGGTGCTTGCTCCGCTCGCAGATCAGCTTGGGCGAGTGAAAGTAGTGTAACCGGAGTGTTGGGTGAAAGCGATGTAAACGGTGCGCCCGGCAGAGTGCGACGGCTTTCTCGGGTTTATTGGGGTGCGGTTTGGCCTGTGGGGCTGCTTTGGTTTCTGGCTCTGGACGGCGGGATGGCGTATGCAGCGGTTTCCCATAACTGTTCAACTTTTTTAGGGTTGGCCTTTTATCTCATCCTGCCTGGAGTTACGGTGCTGATTTCTGCGGCGGTAGGAGTCTTTTGGGGTCTGCTCATACCAAGGAAGGTCTGGCCTGTCCTGGGAGGTGTGGGCACCATTGGGTTGAGCGCCTTGTTTGGGCTTTATAAGTTTTATTCTCGTCCTCCTGTTTGT
>JAABSF010000140.1 GCA_011390535.1 Deltaproteobacteria bacterium
CTCAAAATCTCTTCGTATAACTTGGTAAGCTCTCTAGCCACCACCCCCCGCCTCTCCGGGCCGAAAATTTGGGCCATCTCCTCCAGTGTCCGGACCAGCCTTCTCGGAGACTCGTAAAACACCAAGGTCACATCCATGCAGGCCAGCTGTCGCAACCTTGTCTCTCTCTTCCCCTTCGCTTTCGGAAGAAACCCCTCAAAAAGAAACCTACGGGTGGAAAAACCCGACGCGCTGAGCGCCGTAACAGCGGCACAAGGCCCGGGGACCGGCACCACTCGCAAGCCGGCTTCAACAACCGCTTCTACAAGCCCTGCACCAGGGTCCGAGATCCCGGGTGTCCCTGCCTCACAAACCAGCGCTACTGAATCCCCTTGCTCTAAACGGTTCACCAATTCCTGGCTTTTTTGTACTTCATTTCCTTCAAAAAGCGAAGTCTGCTTTGCCTTGATCCCCAGCCGGGAGAGAAAAACCCCCACGGTGCGTGTATCTTCAGAGGCTACAATATCCACGTTTCCCAGCACGTGGTGTATCCTGGGGGAGAGATCCGATAGGTTACCTATAGGTGTCGCGACAACGTATAATGTTCCATCAATAACGGGTTGATCACAAGTAAGGGCTGACTCAAAAACAACCTCTGGATTCGGACGCCGATCCATCCCTTCACACTCCCTCCTGCTGAAACAATGATCTCTTTGAACTGCAACTACGTCTCAATGCCAAGAGCCACATCAACGGCTTCTCCCATCTCTTCTTTGAGGTAATCTCTAAGCTTTTCAAGCAATCTCTTTTCGAGCTGACGCGCTCTCTCTTTCGTTACACCATAACGATCACCGATCTGCTTCAAAGTCAGAGGCTTATCCGACATAAGCCGCTCCCGGTAAATAACCATATCCCGCCCCTTCAGGGTTCGGGCGAATTTTTCTAATTTAGACCTAAGAAGAGACCTGAACTCATTCCCCTCCACCTCCTCATCCGGCTGCAGAGAATCAACAGGTAGCATATCCAGATAGGTGCGAGGCGTAGAAGACTCCCGGCTCCCAACCGGCGCGGCGAGGGAGACGTCCGGAGAAGCCATGCGCTTTTCCATCTCCACCACCTCTTTCTCTGAAACATCCAGAGCATCGGCCACTGCCTTTGCGGCGGGCTTAATCCCCATCCGCTCAAATTCCTGTTTTTGCTTTTTGAGGTTGAAAAAAAGCTTTCGCTGAGCTTGCGTTGTCCCCACCTTTACCAACCTCCAGTTGTTCAGCACAAACTTCAGGATATATGCGCGAATCCACCATGCAGAGTAGGTGCTGAGCTTTATTCCTCTATAGGGATCAAACTTTTTGACAGCCTGCATCAACCCTACATTCCCTTCCTGAATCAAGTCCAACAGGTTCTGATGAGCTCTCCTATACTCATGGGCGATCTTCACAACCAAGCGGAGGTTGGCTGTCACTAAGCGACGAGCGGCGTCCAGATCACCTTCCTCTTTGTAACGAATCGCATAATCGTGCTCCTCTTTTCGTGACAAGAGAGGATAACGCTTTATCTCCTGGATATAGGCCGTGAGCGGATCAAAACGTACGAGGCTCCGATTGGTGGTCAATGCTTTTGGCCGCACATGCACCAGAGACTTAAACTGTGTATCTCCTTGCCGCTGATCCAGTGATTCGGCCATATCTTTTCCGGCGAGATCTTCACCATATTCATCACCCTCATCATCTTCATCAAGATCGACCTCCCCTAAATCAAGCTCCTCTTCAGGCTCCAAACCCTCAACCTTCAAATTGTCCTCTTTATGCTCTTCCATCAATTCCTCTTTATCTCCCGTTACATTTGCAGCCATCTTTTTCGGCTATATTTTTCTCGGTCCTGCGATCTTATTCTTGAGTCGGCCTTTATGGCTGACTCCTCTAAGAACTGTAACGATACAAATAATCAACAGGAATATACCAGACCGTTTGGATTATCAAATAACTTACGCAACTTGCACCATTTCAGAAATCTGCTTTTACAAAATACATCTACAGATAACACTACGCCCTGGAAAGAAAACACAAGGAAAAAGATCAATCAAAAAGAAACAAAAAAGTTGAAGTGTTTTGTTTGCTTCACTAGTGTTGCGCATCCAAATCCAATTTTTGGAGTATTTGGTAAAGGTGATGAAAGATTCATCTACTTTGATCGAAGGTGGATTTTTTTGGAGTTTCCACCATACTAAAACTGCGAGAGGTATCCTTTGAGATGAGCGCTCATAAAGATGCCATGAAAAACACAACCCTCAATGAATCGCGTTTTAAGGGACGTTCAGGGCAATCGTGTGATCTCACCACCAAAAAATTCTCCGCCCCCAAAACAGAAAACAATTCAGCAGATAAAGACAGTACATCTGAAAACAACAACACTGAAACAGAAGACAAAACTGAAATAGAAGACAACACTGAAATAGAAGACAACGAAAACGAAGAATTGGGAGATGATGATCTTGAAGATGATGAAGATTATCCATCTTCTGAGATAAGCCGATTCAACAAAAAAAAGGCAAAATCGCTTTACCGCCGATTCTCGGACTGGCTAATCGCACACACCGGCACACCACACACCATCGCGCTGGGTTTCGCTGTGGGGATCTTCGTAGCGCTAACCCCTACTGTTGGATTTCAGATGATCCTTGGCGCATTTTTCGCTCACTTGTTAGGAGGAAACAGGCTTATTGCCGCAGCGTTGGCATGGATCACCAACCCTCTGACAATTGTGCCTATATATTACTTCAATTATCAAGTAGGGTTGATCTTCATCGACGCCGACGCTTCAAGGGGTAAGGCTTTCATCCATGCGCTTTCAAAGGTCTCTCTCTTTCGCCCGTCAACTCTCCTGGAAGGTATCCGCCTCACCGCCGTGGAGTTTGCCGGAATTGCCGGAGTGCTATGGGTCGGCAGCTTGATTATCGCCACCATCCTCTCCCTCGTCTCTTATCCGCTGATAAAACGTCTGGTCAAGGCGGAACGTAGGCTGGCTGAGTTACACAGGCAAAAAAAGCTCCAAAGAAAAAAACTGAGAGAAGAACGCAGAAAGGCGAGAAAGCTCAAAAGAGAAATACGAATAAAAAAAGAATCACGAATAAAAAAAGAATCACAGAGAAAAAAAGAATCACAAAGAAAAAGAAAACCACGAAGAAAAAAGAATCACAAAGAAAAAAAGAATCACGAGAAAAATAGTTAAAATTAATTCAACCCCATCAACTCACAACTCACCACATTCTAACATTCCTCCTCATCTCACCACTTTCCTCATCATCATTTTTTTGCCCTTATAGCCATGTTTTGTTATCAAAAAATGAAGAAGTATTTAAAAAAACAAGTCAAACAGATTCATGCTTATGAGACCACACCAAAAAACACTTTTACTATTCTGCTTTTTTCTCTCGGCGATCTTGTTTCCAGCGTCACCTACTCATTGGAAAACCTCTGTTTTCAAAAGCGCGCAGGCAAAACAACAAGTTAAGTCCGGATCAAAAAAAGAGATACCTGCTCGGCGAGCGCTTCAAAAAAAACTTCGTCACATCTACGGGAAAAGCAAAGCACAAAAAGGAACCCTGGGAATTTACGTAAAGCTTTTGGATGGTCCGGTGATCTTTGCAAGAAACAGCTTCCGGCGGTTCCATCCGGCCTCTTGCATGAAACTCCTCACCGCAGGGGCCGCGCTCCGAAAGCTGACTCCCACGTTTCGGTTCAAGACAACACTTGAAGGAACTCCGAAAGATAACACACTGGAAACGCCTCTATATATCCGCGGAGAAGGAGATCCATCCCTTACTCACCGAGACTTGGCGGAGATGTCACGGAAACTCAGCCAAATGGGCATAAAGGAAATTCCCAAGGGAATAGTCGTAGATGACTCCCACTTTGTTCACAGAAGGTTCCCGCCCGGGTTCGGAAGGCCATCTCCTAAAAGCTATATCGCTCCCACAAGCGCTGTGTCTCTAAACGGCAACACCGTAACAGTGGAGATAAACCCGAATAACGATAGTGGAACTTGCAATGCCGAGGTGAGAGTCACTCCCCCGTCGGATCACCTCATAATCAGCTCATCTGTAAAATGCCGAAAAGGAAAAAGCTGGCTCCGTGTTGCAGCCAACAGAAAAGGCAAAAAGCTCAATGTGATCGTCCGGGGATCAATTCAACCCGTCGCCTCCCCGATAACTCTCAGACGGAGGGTCTTGCACCCTTCCATATACGCGGGCGAAACCCTCAAAAGAGTACTGGAAAATGAAGGCATCAAGGTCGAAGGAAAGGTAAAAAGAGGCACAACACCAGACAACATCAAAGTGCTGGTAAACCATGAATCAGCCCCTCTACAAGAGCTCATCACTCACATGAACAGGTTCAGTGACAACCATTACGCAGAACAAATACTGAAAGCCACCGGCGCAAAAACCATCGGCCACCCCGGGTCCACCAAAAAAGGCCTTGAAGTCATCGCTCGTTTCATGGAGCGCGCCGGAGTAAAGAGAAACCTTTATAAACTGTTCAACGGCTCGGGGTTGTTTGCAAACACCAGTATTACCCCACGAGACCTCGTGAAATTCCTTCAGCGGGTTTCCACACTGGATTGGCTTCAAGAAAAATTGGTCGATTCCCTGGCTCTCGCCGGGCGAAGCGGAACCTTGGCCAGACGCATGTCATCCACCCGCGCCGATGGGCGAGTTCGAGCAAAAACAGGCACATTAAGAGACGTCTCCACCCTTTCCGGTTATGTGTTAGACAAGAAAGACAACCCCGTGTTGATTTTCAGCATCCTTCACAATGACATAAAAGGTAGCCTGACTCCTTTTCGGTCTATCCAAGATGAAATCGTAGAAGATCTGACTGCATACGTAGACGAGTGGCGATAAAAACCCCGCGCAAACCCACACCGCCCAAACCCGCAGAAACATCCAATACCCCCTCAATCTCTCCCTTTTTTTTCTTCCTCTCCCAAAGCACCTCTGACCCAATCGAGGTAAGGATGATGCCCCCCAACCAGAGGTAACACAAGAAACTCAGGCACATCGTAAGGGTGGTGCTCCAAGACCTCATTTTTCAACCCCTCGACCTCTCCAGAGAGCGTTTTAATGACAAGCAAAACCTCTTTGTCATCACAGACCTCACCCTCCCAAGAATAAATCGAGCGGACACCCGGGATGATATTCACACAAGCCGCTTTTCGGACCTCCACCAGCCTCTTCGCCAACTCAACCGTGGAATCTCCCTCCGGAGCTGTTACCAATACGATTTTTACATCTGTTTTTCTAATTTCTTTTTCCATAACAATCTTCTTACAACAAAACACCCAGCCAAGACAACCTCCCCGAAACCTCTGACCCCAAGTTCATATAATCCTTGATTCTGTGTTTTGATGTGCTCAAAAAGGGTTCAATCTTAGATATACTTTTTAGGGCAGACGTGAGTCAGCCCTTAGGACAGAAGTATCCATCTGGTTTCCATTGGATGGTGAAGATGAATTTATACATTCCCATGGTGGAGCCGGTGATGGTTTTTCGACCCGCAAATGCGCAGGTTGCTGCAGCGACATCGGGCGTGTTGACGTGGTTGAGGCTACAATATATTCTGTGAGCCTATAATGAAAATTGTCACGTAACTTGTGATACTGAAATTAATTGCCATAACCACTGAGACTGATTCGGAAAGCCCAAAATGAAAATTATCTTGGAACTAAACAAAAAAGCCCTGACAACCGCTAATTCTATGATTGTGGGCAGGGCACATCGATCAATTAGAGGCCTTCGGCTGAATCATTATGGTCTCCGGCGCTGCAATCTCTTTTTTTCCGGCGTCCTCATGATGGCCGTGCTGGTCTTTATCTCTTGCGGGAAAAAAGAAATCGACAAGAAGAAAACGAAGGAGATTAATCTCGCGGTAAAAGAAGATACCAAGCTCCAGGAATCAACAGAAGATTTATTGGAAAAGAGGGGGTCGCTGATCCGCCTCAAAAAGAAGCTGAGCAAACAAAGAAGTGAGCTTGAAAAGAGAAAACAGAACATACCTGAGGGAGATAAGAAAGCAGCGGCCGCCATTCAAGCCGAAGAAGCGGATCTCGTAAAAAGAGAGCGGCGGCTCTATGAAGAAGAGGGGGATCTGAACAAAAAATTGTCTCAACTACTGAAACAAAGGTCCGCGCTGTTGACAAAGGCCACAACAGCATTAACCGCAGCTGCGGCGTCTTCCGGCCCGCCCAAAATAGCCCATCGAGAACACACGGTCTCTCAGAGAGAGAAGAGTCTGGCAGGCCGCGAGAAAGAGCTGGCCGAGAGGGAAGCGAAGCTTGCCCAACGAGAGGCTGATATCGCCAATCGTGAAAAAGAGCTGGCCAAAGGCTGTGTAGCCATGGCCGCTCCCGTATATACTGTAACTCAAATCGAAGCCCCCAAAAATGCAGGCTCCCGCAGCTATTCGAAATCAGATGTTAAATCGGCTTACGACAAAGCGCTCCACGCCATGTCTTCGCGTGGGATCTTAATCTCCGATTTACCCCCCGGAGTAGGCAAGCTGAGATCAGACATCCTTTCCTACATGAAAAACAAAGAATACTATCGCGGGAAACTGTCGGCAGACCAACTGCTGAAAATCATAAGGAGCATCTCTATAGACCGTGGGTTCGTAGGAGCCAAAATGGGCCGTCTTCACCGCCGCATAAACAAGAAAAAGCTCTCATCAGACAAAGAAAAGAAAGCAAACAATCTATTTGTGCAGGCTACTAGTGATTACAGCAACGGCCGATTCAAACAGGCAAATTCAAAGCTCAACCGGATTTTTGCCCTCACCAGATAGAATCGCCATCGGCGTTTGTCTTTAGACAGGAACGCTCCTTCACATTACCGCAGCAGCATATCCTACAAAGCTCGCTCCC
>JAABSF010000141.1 GCA_011390535.1 Deltaproteobacteria bacterium
CATGGAAAATCAGCCGATTCATGAAAGAGCCAAGAATAAAATTCAAAACGTCGGGGGGCCCCCGACATGAGTTTTTGTTATCGGTTTCTTCTCCCAAAACAAAGATGGGCTTAAAATCTTTGCGCCTAAGTCCTCGCAAGCTCGAATACCTGGACTACATCCTGCACTTTTTCGGTGCGTTGGTCTTTCTTTTGGGGCTTGTTTATTTTTTAAAAAAGCTGCAATCGACGTCCTTTCCAGTTCAAAACGAGATGGGTCGTATTGCTCTGATTTTTTTGGCTGTTTTTTCGGTCTACGCGGCGGTAATTGTCCAACCATTCTGGCCGATTACACGCTCGCTATCCGGTGACTCTCCTCATTATTTGATAGTGGGCCATTATCTGACCGAATACAAAACCTTTGCTATTGAATCTCTCGAAAAGGTATATGATTACTCGGTATACAGAGATTTTATAGGTTTCAAAATCCCCGATCCAGAAGTACATGTGGGTATCAACCAGGGAAACATATATCCTAAACACCAATTCGGCTATTCTTTACTACTCGCGGTACCTTTCCTTTTGGGTTTCCAAAATATCATTTTGCAACGCCTACTGTCCGCTTTGTGCGTTACGATCGGGGTTGTATACTTGTATCGAATCTTGAAAAAGACGCCTAATGCTCCAAATGCCATGCTACTTACTTTTCTTGTGGCTCTATCCCCGCCGGTTTTTTTCTACTCTTTTGCCATCTTCACCGAACCGATCGCGTTCATGGTGAGCTCAGTATGTTTCTATCACCTCGTCATCGACAAAAAGAGCACGGTAGGACAAATAGTAAGCGCGAGCCTGCTCGGTCTGTTGTTGTTCATCAAGATCAAATACATCGCCATTGGATTGCCTATGGTTGCGGCTTCGGTTTGGTTGCCGGGAAAACGCAGAAATAAAATACTCATTTGCGCTATTTTTGTGATTCTGTTCGTTTTATTTGAAATTCACACATACTCGGTTACCCGTTCACTGTATCCGTTCTCGTGGTATCCATCCACACGAGGTCCGGCGCGATCCTTATTGGGCCGAGTACAAAATATGTTCATTTTGGGATTCGGTTTTCTGGCCGACCAACGTTACGGTATTTTCTTTGTGGCGCCGTTTACGATTCTGCTGGCTCTACACCTAAAAAAATACATCGAAGCCCTAAAGACACAGCGTACCGTGCTCGCTGCATTGATAATCGCAGCGCTCTATCTTGGGTTAAACTCCTACGCCGGCACCTACGGAGGCACATCTCCTGCCATGAGACCACAAGTATCGGTTTGGCCAATGATCGCGTTTTTTATTTTCTCCGTCGAGCTTGACTGTAAAAAATACGCCACCCGCTTTGTGTTTGGTCTTTCAGTTCTGTTTACGTTGTTGATGTTTGCAACCGGGTATTACATGATTGATTATACTGAGAATTACTCGAAGTTTTATGAAGCGATTACCCCCTACCGTGTTCGGTTGCATAAGAATCTTCCAAACTTCACGATACTTAAAGGACGAATAAAAACTCGCTGACCACATGGAACTTATTCAGCGTGATGCCAACGCAAGGGATGAAAAACAGCGCCGTACTCTCCTTCGAGTTTCCGATGAATGTTTACAAACAAACGTACGCCTGGATTGCGGACTTTGATTTTGGCCAAGTCGACGTCTATGTCCGTACAGCCGCCGGTATGCTTGATTCCGCGGATGTAGGTGCTGCCTATGCGGACAATCCGATTTTCTGTAGCCAACGTATAGACATGGATACGTTGGTCGCCGTTTGTCCCGTACTCAACGATTTCAACGCCAATGAGTAATTTCGGTTCTTCTAGATTTTGTGTCATCTGCTGTGAGCATACCCGGAAAACAAGGTGCTGCGCCGATCCGACCACATCTTGAGATAAGGCCAGACGCTTCCATGACGCTCCGGTGCCTTGTTTCCGTTTTACCATCAAGGAAACAAGTGTATCAGGTGTATTCTTTTCGGAATCTGGTGCGTTGCCTTTATCCAAATGGTGTTCTTTGGATCGTATACGAGCTATCTGCCACCCGGTCTTTTCTCGCGGTCGCTCCAATTTCCATCCAAGCGGGGCGGATGCTCCCTTCTTCCAAAAGTTGAATCGTGGGTTGTTGATTGGAGAGTCTGCTCCCAGGCGGTAATCATTTTTTTTGATCACAGATGAGGCATACGTATTTGAGTAGCAGGCGGTTACGGATCCTTTCAAAGAAGCGTGTCGGGAAAGAAACAGGCGCATTTGAAAGGGAACCGGCTGGTGGTATCCGAAATGTTTCCATAAATCAGAGACACTCACCGAAAAACGTTGCCAGCCCACGCGGTTGTATGGCAAATGAACGAACAACATCTTGCGTTGCACCGAAACCAATGGTATTGGGGTTTTACGCGAAGGGGCAACCACGGCTACTCGTCCCCCAGGAAACTCGAGTTCCAATCCCATTAGTTGCAACGGTCTGTACAATCCAACCGGATCCTGTTTTGCGTAATAAAAAAAGCTGACACTTTGCACACGTGCCGGCATTTTTTGTCCGATCCAAACACGCTGCCAAGAAGTTGTTCCGTCCTGTCTAAGGGCAAGACAAACTGCCTTACGTTCCATGATCTCCTTTTGATGCACCATGCTGTCGGGATCATGCAACGAACGTTTCCAACTCAATGGCGCACGGCGGCCCTTTTCCCAGACCGCCAAATCTGCATTATGAATCAACGCGGTACGATTGATAGGGCCAAAGGGAGCCGAAAGGAAAAAACGTCCATTGGGTGGTCCGTATATCCTGAACCGAAACTGCTGATCAATCCGCGGAGCCTCAAGAGGGCTTTTAGCAAAAACACGATATTGCTTTGTCTCACCCGGGTTGATTCTTTCATAATGGGACTCTCTTTTTCGCTCTTTATCAGTTTGCCAAAAATATAGATTATTGCCTGTCGTATGCATTGCAAACCTGGGTACAAACGACTGCTTCGTATTGTTGGTCACTCTAACATCTGCTCTATTCACGACGCCCAGTTTCTGCACATCGACCGCGCGTACAACGCGCGTTTGAACGTTTCCGGGATAAAACAGTGCCGCCACAGCCACTGTAGAAAAAGCAACCAAAGGTAAAGCAATCATCCAGGCCAAACCAGCGTGACGGCGCATTACCGCTACAAAGCCAACCAACCCACTGGAATTGATTTTCTCGGTGATCCCAGGGGAGGTGCCGGCGGTTCCATCCGGGTCTATTTCCGACTCCTCGACGACGCAGTTCTCCAGTACACTATCGTCCTTGGTTCCTCTCTCTTCTCCTCCATTTCCTTCTCTGAAGTTGGTTCCATCGCCGCCAGAGCGAAACGTTTCATCTAATTCGTAAGCCACTGCCAACGCGACAAGCGGCGCCCAATAGATGAAGTAACTTGTAAGCGAGCGTGGTGCCATCCAAAGAATCATGCCGGGCATGACCCACATAGCAGCTTTAATATTTTCGTAGAACAGATAATAGGCGCAAAGCAACGCCACCAACGTCGCCAACGCCAATAAAGTATAGATCAGTCGCGGTGCCCCGACCCCGCCACCTGTGGTCAAATTGACAAGTCCGGCACCATACATAATGAGGGGTTTGCCCAAAGGAGTGAATATGCTTGTAAACCATCCCTTCGGCGAGCCTATGATAAACGGCAAATTTATCACTAGAAAAAGACCGGCCGCAGGTAAAAAATAGCGCCCCAGTTGTTTGACCACCGCTCGGGGCCCGGTGGAAAACTGCTCATTAATGATCGCTACGGCCATGAAGGGAGCTAAAAACCAGGGTTGTTGCTTCACGCAACAAGCGGCAGCCCAAAACAATGCCGCCCATAACTTGTTTTTTCGCCAAAAACAAACGGTCAATATCAAAAAGGGCAGAAACATCACATCTGTGACTCCACCGGTGGAAAAATGAATGAACTCCAGGTCGAGAAACATCACCAGGGGGACAATCGGACGCAACCAGTCGGGACTGAAAAAAAACAGCAACAACAAGGCGACCAAATGAGCGAGTAAGTGCACCCAATTCACATTATCCACCCCAAGAGCAATAAACGGCGTATAGAGCAGAAAGGAGAGGGCTGGATAGGATAATTTATCTATTTTCTTACCCTCTACATCAACCGTATGCAGTTTTTGTTCCATATTGAACCGTTCAAAGGAACCCTGCATGGATTGCGAGTAAGGGTTTTTCCCGTTGATGCACAACTCGGCTGAATAATGGTTAAAGGCGACGGCGTCGGTGCCATAACCGGGATTCAAATAGCGTATATTATTGTATCCCAATCCAACCGCTGAAACGAGATAGATAAACAACAAGAAATAATGGGCCAATCTGCGATAACGTTCCGTGTAGCCGGCAGCACCCACCAAGCTTAGAAACCCGAGAATATAGGAGGCCATACTGAACGTCATCATCTCAGTGTGGATGAATACAGCTCCTTCGTTCCACATGCGGGCGCCATTGGCCAGACCAAGAACACCGCCCAGCACCAACGCAATTCTCGTGATGGGATTTGCAATAGATACAACAGGCCGCGTTTGACTTGTAGGTTGCTGTTGTTTCTGCATTGGATTTTAGATTAATGAACATCTCGATCGGGGTCAAGAAGAGAATTGCAGCAAAAGCAGTACGAAAACTATTGCAGCTCAACACAGGAACACTATCCGGACTTTAATGTGAAACATTTCCACGAAGAGGTGACATAAAGAACGGGATCAAGATATCTTATACATGGACGAGGAAGGAGCACCAGGAAGCAGAAATTGTCGACAAAGCAACAGGAAGGATGCGCTTGTCAAGCACTATTAACCTTGCAATTGATTCGAGGGTCATAGATTTTCTCGAATTTTTTGACTTTAAACCCTTTTTTAGTCGTATTAAAGTTGCTGCTTGACCTTTCATTGCTTCTTTAATCTCCTCGGGTGATTAATTACGGCTGTCTTAAGACAGCCGTTTGATTTGGCCTCGTGTGTGCAAACCCCTGCACCGACTTTTATTTTGGCTCTATCGTAAATCATTATCTGTGTCGATATTTGTTCTTAAATCCTGTCATCCAGCCCAATTC
The DNA here is from genome assembly GCA_011390535.1 of Deltaproteobacteria bacterium. Classification (GTDB taxonomy): domain Bacteria; phylum Myxococcota_A; class Polyangia; order HGW-17; family SLPX01; genus SLPX01. Next base: position 5,089 of record JAABSF010000141.1, read on the forward strand.
AGTCAGTCGATAAGCTGACTGGGAGAAACAAGCTTCATTCCAAAGAAATGAATACCGGCTACGGGTGCCCCTGTTCTCTTATACACAGTTCCTTTGCGTCACCCCATCACTGAAGTGCGAAAAAGTTGTCCCATTTTCTGAGTGAGGTTTCTGTCCTTTGTTGTTAAACCTTTGACAATTTAATTGCATTGATATACTTCATCTGTTCGTGACGGAGTGTCCATTGATGGATCGAAGTCCTAATCCCCAGGTTGTTTCAAGGCGGGCCCTATGTGGAAAAACGTGCCGTCAGAGTCAGAGAGAAACAACATAACTTGTCGTGGACCAAGAATGGCACCGGGAAGAGAGGGGTTGTCATATCTGGCACGAAAAGGATGTGCAAGATGCTAGGTTCTGATGACGTTCAACATAGGAAAAGTAGATCTCCATGGGGAGTAATGCTCATGACTTTTGTGGTTCTGTTTGCAGTTTTGATGTGTCTATTTCATAATGGCTGTCGGAGTAATGAAGACCCACGGTTTGAACACCTTCAGAGAGCTGTCTCCATCGGCATAGATGGCCCCATCGCCATGAAGTCGATGAAGAACGGTAAGTATGTCCGTACACACAGTGACTCGCTGAGGACCATTGAAGCAAGAGCGAATGAGCGGAGCCTTTCGGCCATGTTCTACCTGGTGGATCTGGGAAACAGCGTGGTAGCTCTTCGATCGATTCGTAACGGGAAATATGTAAAGGTTTATGGCAGCCCGAGCTACGAATTGAAGGCAGTGGCCACTTCTATAGGCACTAACGAGAAGTTCACTATTTCTATGACAACTCATGGTAAGGCGACTTTCCTTTCTCACAGAAGCGGGCTATATGTCACGCCGGTTGGGACAAACACCTATCCTCTACGGGCTGTTTCGTCTATGGCAGGCACAAACGAGACCTTTGCTACCGAAAGGCCGCGGCGAATTGCGCTTCAATCTGTATATACGGGCAAACTTGTTTACCCAGTGCCGTCCTTGGTTGCCAGGGGCGGAAGTACCAGTGGAATCGTCGCGAACAACGAGATGTTTGAGGTCACTCCTATTGACTCTAGTACAGTTGCCCTTCGGAACATCGACAACGGTTACTTCGTTACAACCACTGGCTATCCTAGTTACGAATTGAGAGCGATTATTCCCTGGTTGGGAACCTACGAAAAGTATGACGTGGTTTACAATCCTGATAAAACAATCAGTCTGAGGTCGTGGCGAAACAACAAATATGTGTCAGTGATTGGCTACACGACTTACCCACTGCGTGCCCAATCCAGTACCATCGGTACCAGAGAAAAATTTCGAATCTGGGTTGATCTTTGGGACGCATATTCGGCTTTCGCGTACAACTTTCCGGACAAAATCAAGGCTTGCCACCATACTCTTGGAAACTGCGAAATGCGGATCCACACAGAGGAGTTCGATTTTGATGGGTGGTTGTGGCTCTACGAGTTGTTCCGGGACGATGCCTGCGATTCATCGTACTTCCCTGAGGGCTATGAGTGGACTTACTGTCCGTCTTACATGGACGACTGTGCACCAGTGTGGAATCGTGTTGGGTCCAAAATATTTGAAGGTGTCGAGTATATTGTGAATATAGAGTCACAAAAACTTTGCAGCTCGGGAACCCTTTGGCATGACGGTACACCACGCTCCCGCCGTTGGGCAAACATCAGCGTGAACTCGAGCACTTTCTCGAACCCTGTGGACAAATACAAGATCGACAACGATACTTGCTC
>JAABSF010000013.1 GCA_011390535.1 Deltaproteobacteria bacterium
CGAAATAATTTTATCTTCTCCATCCTAGGGTTTAATTTGGAACAAAAAGACCAATTGTGAGATCTGTACCATTGAAGAGGCTCGCAAATGGTTGGAGAAGTCTGTTGGGGAGTTGTTCCAAAAAGCGGTTGAGGGCTTGAAAAAAACTTCTCTGCGCAAAGAAGAATCATCTCAAAAAGAGGGGGGTGAGGTGGAAAAAAAAGAAAACGTCACTGGTGGTGGGGAGGCAAAGAAAACATCTGAGGCGGATCTTCACCACAAGACAATAGTCGAAAAATCCACCCCGGAAAAAAAAGACAGGAAGAAAGTGTTTTTAAAAAGGATGGGGTGGATATTGGGAGGAGCTTCTCTTTTAGGTTTCGTGCCCGGCGCTGTGTTGTTGGCTATTGACGGAAAAGGGACTTGTTCTAAGTCAGAGGGAGAGTGTCCGAAGGTGTACGATACAAAGATGGGAGGAATTGCATCCCTTGCTATAGGGGGTGCGTGTTTGGTTACAGGTGTTACGCTTTATGTTTTGGGTGCACTCAGGAAGGATCAAGAAGTACAAGGAGCGAACCTTTCAGGTGAAAGCTATGGTATTAGGACAGGGAGAGTTTCTTGGGTTCCTGTGATTTCTCCGGCTAACGGAGGGACAACAGTTAGTGTGAGTGGAAGGTTCTGAATTGGGATGAGAAAAAACTCTTTTTAGGGGTTTTTATTGTCGCCTTCGGGGAGAGCTGGAAATTTGCCGCCTCCTAGGGCTTGTTACTGTTAGTTTTTTCCTATCTTTTTGAGCGCTGCTTCCCGGTGACGACGCGCTGCACGGTGGTTTGCGTTTCGGGATAGAATTTGCTCATAGCTTCTGAGGGCTGATTTGTACAAACCCATTTTGAAATAAGCGTTGCCCAGAATTAAGCGGGCCGAGTTTCCGCCACCGGCTCTGACTGCATCAAGTGCCAACCTGGCGGCTGCTTTGTGATCTCCTCTTTGAAAAGATAATCGGGCAAGGGCGGTTAGGCCTGATGCTTTGCCTCCAGGAAGATCTTTTGCTTTTTTAAACGCTTTGGATGCAGCCGAATAATTGCCATTAGCCATAGAATTGCGGCCTTCAGACAAATAGTCGCGTGCACTCTTTCGGGGACGTGACGGCGTTGACTCGGTTTTGTTGGCGTTGCTACGGGTTTTGTTTTCTTTGTCGGTGGGGGATGTGTCGGTTTTTTTAGAGAGGTCTGAGTTTTTTGTTTCTTCGTTTTTTCTTGAACTTGAAGAGGATGGATCTGGGTTTTCTTCATATGTCGCATCTTCGGAAGCGCTTGTTTTAGAGTAACCGGTTTTTTTGGATTCTTCTCCTGGGGAGGCAGCTTTATTTTTGTCATCTGTTGGATGTAGTGTCGGTGACGGAACAAGCTTTGCGGAGCCGGGAGAATCTAGAGGGCCTGTCTCTTTAGTTTGGTTGGAAGCATCCTTAGCGAAAAGAGACATGTTGTTCTCTTTTTGCTCATGTAAGGATAAGGTTTTTTTTGAAGTAGAACTAACTTCTTTTAGATTTTGTTTTGTTTGCGGTGATCTAAAAAAGAAAAACCAAGCAGTACCCATTAAGACCAGACTTGCAAGAATAAGAGAAAAAACCCAAACGGTGGTATTTGTTTTTTTTTGTTTTCCGATAGCTTTATCATTTTGTAAAGCCGCAACGACAGCTTGTTTTTCCAAGTCTTTTTTAGCCGGCTCGGCCTTTTTCAGCTCATCTTTGACCCTTTTAAGCATGGTGGCGAGTTGAGCTGCGCTCTGGGGACGTTTATGAGGATCAGTTTCCAAGCCGGCCATAATCACTTCACACAGATTTACAGGCAGATCCGACCGAAGTTGAGAAATATCTCGAGCCGGATATTGCAGTTTACGTATCAACACCTCCTGTGGAGTTGTCCCTGTATGCGGGGATTTACCTGTGAGAAGCTTGTAGATTATTCCGCACGCGGCGTATATGTCGGCACATTGATCTACTTGTTCGCCGGCGGCTTGCTCAGGGGCCATATATTCCGGCGTTCCCAAGGCAGTGCCGGGAGATGTCAGCCGTTCACCAACAAAATCCGGGCCCATATTGCGTGCGATGCCGAAATCCAAGACTTTTATTTCTGTTGGTTTTTGGCCTTCTCCCATGAGCATGACATTATCGGGTTTGAGATCTCGATGCACAACACCAGCCCGATGGGCGGCTTCAATTGCATCACAGATGTTCAAGGTTATATCAATGGCACGGATAACTTCAATGGGAGCAGATATCTCCAACATGTCAGCCAGACTCAGGCCCTCCAGGAGCTCCATTACATAGTAGCATCTACCATCGTCGGTTACTCCGAAATCCAAAACATCAACGATTGAAGGGTGACCTATTGTTGTTGTGGCCCTGGCTTCACGTCGGAAACGCTCAAGTGTTTCCTTTGTTTGTGAGTAGGCGCGGTGGAGAACCTTTACGGCTACTCTTCTACCAATGTCAGTGTGTTCGGCTTCAAAGACCTGCCCCATCCCACCCTCTCCGAGCATTCTTCCCAAGCGGTATCGGTTCCCCAGAAGAGGTTGTTCTTTAGTGGTTTTTACTGGGTCGCTTGCAGATGAAGATTCATTTTTGCCGGGGTCTGAAGTACCCGATTCAGTGGAGCGAGAATGTTCTTGTGAGTTCAAAATCCCCGATTCCCTCACATTTTCTAAAAGCTGCTCTCTGTGTTTTTTGTTTTTGGCAAAGGTGTCTTCAAAAAGAGATAGCATAAAAGATGCCACACGATCAGTGTCCATCCCCGGCCAGAACTTCGCTTGAACTTTAGCCAGGTGTTGCAGCATCTCTCGAGCGTTGGAATACCGATCCTCGGGGTCCGGTCTGAGCGCCCTTAACACGACCTCATCCAGCTCAGGGTTTACACGACTGCATATACTGGAAGGCGGCTTTATCTGGGGGCCTTTAGCCCGATCGGTAAGATCTTTGTTTGAATTGCCGCTGGGAGGAAATAGACGACGTCCGGTCAACAATTCCCAGAGCATAACTCCCAGAGGGTAGATGTCTGCTCTACCGTCGACTTTAACTCCTCTTGCTTGTTCAGGAGACATATAAGGAATCTTGCCGAAAACAAGCCCAGGCGCGGTTTTTTCGATTTTTACAGAAGAAAGAGCCAGCCCGAAATCTGTGATCTTAACTTCTCCCGCTTTTGTAACCAAAACATTAGGGGGGCTGATGTCTCTGTGGATAAGGTTAAGGCCTTCATATCGATGCGCGTATGACAACCCGCGGAGAGCGTCTTTGATAATTTGAACTACGACTTCTATAGGAAAAGCGACCCTTTTTTCGACGCAGCGGTTCCAAATCGTGCGCAGATCCGAGCCCTCCACAAATTCCATGGCCAGGTAAGCCTGGCCGTTAACTTCTCCGGCGTCAAAGACTTGGACGAGATTCCCATGGCTGAGTTTTACGACTACCTTTGCTTCATCACGAAATCGTCGGATAAACTCTACGCCTGCAAGATCGGGCAACACTACCTTAATGGCTAAGAGCTTTTCTAGCCCTTCAGAACCTGAAACCGCTAGATAGACAGCACCCATCCCTCCGGAAGCCAGCAACTTCAGAAGGGTGTATTTGCCGAAGGTCCGAGGTAAGATCTCAGATTTATTATCCGCCACCTAGTCGCTCCTCAGGAACAGTTTTTCCCAAAGGGGTTCAATAAAACTGTTCTCATGTTATTCCAGGTACCCGTGTAGAGCAAATAAAGCATCAATAAACCAGAGTAATATGGTTAGCTCATATCATCCGTTAAATCAAAACAGCTCCTTTTTTTAAAGACGCTTTTTAGTTCAAGTCTTTAAACGCGACCTTTCAATAATGGCTCTCGTGTACCTATGAAGGAGTGTTTTCAAGAGCGCTTTGCTTTCAAAAAGAGATGCTTCTGCGCAATTATTCAGCGCTTGTAACGTTTCATAAAACCATCCATTTCCGGAAGACCGCCTTGCATTATAAGGTAGCCGTCTATGGGCTCTCGGCGAGTGATCTCATGAGAGATGGGGGTCATCATTATCTCTCGGACTTCATCGGGGTCGTCGGAATGACCCAGCGCCCAACCTAGCTTTACATAGGCAGCCTCCGGGAGCATGTTGTCTGCCGGCACCACCCCCAGGTTCATGATGTCTCTCCCTGTGTCGTAGACAAACATCTGTACATATCCCCAAAGTGTTTGGACTGTCATGTAAACATGGACCCCAGCCTCGACGGCTTTTTTAAGAGACGGATAGAGCGGTTTGTTTACATGCCCCAGCCCGGTCCCGGCGATCACGATGCCCTTGTATCCATTTTCCACGAGAGAGTCTATTATATCGGGTTTCATGTTTGGGTAGTAGTAGACGATAGCGACTCGGTCGTCAAAAGCGGTATCGATTGTGACCTTGCGGTCGTTGCGGCGTTTTTTATACTCGGTGGTCAAATAAGAGATCTTATCTCTTTCTACCATCGCTAGGGGGCGCTCTCCTATTGTGCGGAAAGTGGACCGGTAGCTTGAATGCATTTTTCGAACTCTGGTACCTCGGTGTAAGAGATCATATTGATCGGATGTCGGCCCGAACATACAGACGGTGACCTCTGCAATGTCTCCCTTGGATGCAGCATATGCAGCGTCCATAAGGTTTAACGCGGCATCTGAAGAGGGCCTGTCCGAAGATCTTTGAGAGCCGACCATTACAATGGGGACAGGAGGATCTTGTACCATGAAGGAAAGCGCGGCGGCGGTGTGGTGCATGGTATCAGTGCCGTGGCCTACGATTATCCCATCTACTCCGGCCTCTATTTCTTTGCCTATGGCTTCCGCTGTTGCCTTCCAGTGTTCCGGACCGATGTTTTCAGAAAAAACTCCGAAAAGCTTTATAGTCTTCATGTTGCAAATATCAGCAAGCTCAGGGACGGCGCCGAAGAGCTCTCCGGGAGAAAAGGCTGGAATGACGGCGCCGGTTCGATAATCCAGCCGGGATGCGATGGTTCCACCAGTACCCAGCAGTGTAACTTTGGGTTTTTCAGGATCAAAGGGAAACTCTTTTTCGGGGATCTTGTATAGTGCTTTTTTGTAACCTTTGACTTCAATTGAGCGAATGCCGGCGACGTTAAGCCCTACATTGTAGCCGGTGGAGAGCTTCAACACTATGTGATCTCCCGGTAAAGTCTCGGATCGAGGAAGCACGAGGCCTTCGAATCTTCCTCGGTCGGTGTCGGCCTCGATCTCCGACCAGACTCTAACACCGTAGTTTTTCAAGAGGCTCAACGCAGGTTCGCTATAGCCTTTGAAGTCCTCTTTTGCATTTATTTCCGTGTTCATAGTAACTCCTCAATCCACTTATGGTACGCCAAAACAACTCGTATTTCCTTGAGGTCTTTCAAGCAAATTAGCCCCGTAAGGTTTTTTCAACGATTCTAGACACTGTCTCTCCGCATACTCTCCCGGCGAGTCGATACATCACCGCACCCATGAAATAACGTTTTTGAGCCTCCGGATCTTTTGTTTCAGGGAGGTCCGTCGTGTTCATGATCTTTTCAACCGCGGTGTTGAGTTGCTCTCCTTTAAGCGGCTCAAAATTTAACTCTTTGAGGATGTGTTTAATGTCAATTTCGGGTTGATCTTTCTTTTTGTCCTTTTTTGTGCTCTTTTCCGGCTTTTCCATGCTGAGGGATCTCTCAGCACCGGCCTTTATTACTCTCCGGGTACCTTCTCTGTAAAAGAGCTCTTTGTCCAGACCATCCAAGATGTCCAGATAAAAATCTTCCGGGATAAGGGAGATGTTAACTCCTTTGCGACGTAGAGAGATCCTCTCTTCAACTAATAGGCGAGCCGCCATTTTGGGTGAAAAACCTCGTGTCACAGCTTCATCGAACACGGTGTGAAGTGGAGAGATTGCGAGAAAATATGTCTGATGCCTGGGCATACCAAGCTCAAGATAACGGCGCTCTCTTTTTAAGGGGTGGGAAGGGAGCTGCTTTCGTGCTTCGGCGATCCTGTTATCACTAACCGGGACCGGCGGGGAGTCGGTGTCAGGATACATTCTATCAGGGCCGGGAAGAATTCTCTCGAAATCATTCAGCCCATCGGGCAGGACCTGTCGTGTTTCTGGTGGTATTCCCAAGGAAGCCTCTAACAGGCGCAGCTCAATCTCTTCAAGGGCAATGCGAACATCTTCTTCGGGTCCCCAGACAATCGCGACAGTGTCTTCGGCTTTTGCTCGGAGACGTTTTCGGATGGATCGCCACTCTCTATTGGAGAGAGCGTTTTGACCTTGGGTACCTCGATGAATGAGGTATGGGGGTTCGTCCAGGCAGGCGACTACTCTCACTCGTCCACTCACCTCATCTGCGAGGGTTCTGCCGCCGACTGTCTTTGAAGAGAGAATGTTACCCATATTTCTCAGTCTAATTGCGCCCACACGGTGCCCGCGTTGGAGCGCGTTGCGGATGACCGTTGATTGAGTGTTTGTCAGGATATGATCCACCAGATCCGTGCGGGCTGAACCTTTGGGATCCAGATCCTTTTGCCAAAGCCTATTACGGATTTCCAAAAGAGCTTTCTGTCGCAACGCCTCTTTGCGAACCAGCCGGGGGATCAATCTTACGCTGGGGACCCCTTTGATTTCTATCCTGGTGCCTCCTTTAATGCTCACATTTACATCTTGTCGCGTAGCGCCGGCGCCTCTTCGCACTTTTCCAGTAGAGCGCAACAGCCGGCCGATTAACTCGCAGGCTTCGGCGACCTCGGATGGACATTGTAATTCCGGCCCTGTGACGACTTCCACGAGCGGCATAGAGAGCCGATCTGTCATGAAAGTGATGGTATGTCCTTCATCAGCCAATTCCCTGCAGGAATCTTCTTCAAGGGCTAGCTGTAAGATGGTCAAGCGCCTTCCTCTAAGGTTTATATACCCATCAGTTCCCACAATGGCGGTTCTCTGAAAACCTGTGGGAATGCTACCATCTAGATATTGTTTTCGCATGACATGGAGCTCACCCACCAGATTACAGTTCAGCATCAAGGCTATCTCGACGGCAATATCCAGAGCTTTTTGGTTTATGAGAAATGGGGGTGTGTCATCCATTTCATAGGTGCAAACCGACTCTTGATTTAATAGATAGAGAATTTGTTTCCTGGTTCTAAACTCCATCAGTGCTGTACCATCATACTCTCCCAACTCGGAGAGCGTGGGTCGCATGTGTCGGAGGACCTCGGCGTCGTGTTCTCCTTCTTTGCCGTATATCCCCGCCGGGCAGCGGCAGAAAAGTTTCTTTTCGGTTAACAGTTGCTGATGAATCTCCAGTCCGCTCTTAAACCCAAGCTTTCGCCAATCGATGGAGCTGTCTGCATCTTTACCTTCACGTAAAAGATGGGGAGGAAGAGCTGTGTATTCTTGGTCTTTCAAGTCGGAAGCCTCCATTTTGTGGACAGTAAAAACTTCGGCATGAGTTTATTCCATCCCGTTGGGAGTAACGCAAGGAATTACGTTGTGTTTTTATAAAAGAATGGAACTCTTTTGTTTTTTTCACAGAAATCTGTAAAAAAAATCCAAAGGCTTTTTATGGGATATTCGTTGTGAGTACAATTTTCACGAATCAGTCAGTATTTTTCTTCTTACGACTTTCATATTCAAGTCTGCCGTCAAGTCGGTGCACCGGGAGGACCACAGAAGAAGCGATGTTGGAGAGGTGAGCTTCGATTCTTTTGAAGAATCGGATCGCCATAGCTGTACAAACCGCCTCATTTGCAGAAAGATCGGAGTTCGCGATTTTCTCCACCAAGGCGTCACACCTTTTTGTCATGGCTGATTCATCCTGAACGACTTCTTTGGCCAGGGCACCATCTGAATCTCGGATGGCATTGATGGTGTTTGCGAATATATCGGTGACATGTTCAGAGATGTCCATAATTTCTTCTATATGTCGTAGTTCTTTGGGATCTTTTTTCAGCGCTTGTGCTACCTCTACTATGTTTTTTGCATAATCACCTACCCTCTCAGCGTCTTTTACTATGCTCATCAAAACTAGACAGGCAGGCAGATCTCCTCCGGGGTGTAAAGTCAGGTGTTGCAGTATTCCTTTGCGTATTGCTCTCTCCCTGCGGTTGATCTCCACATCTCTTTTATAGACGTTTTCATGGATGTCCAGGCGGTCCGTTTCACCGATAAAAACCCCTAAGACTTTCTTGAACATACGTCTGTCCATCTCCAGCATTTCAACAAAATCACCTAATAGATCTTTTAGGCTGTGTTGAGTTTTCCATAGATCAAAAAGTAGACGAAACATAAAAAAATCCTTTCACCGCTTATTTGACTGAACCGGAAAAATGAGGGTCAAACTCCTATTTTACAGATTCCAGAAAAAAATCAACAATCCCGGCAATATAAAAAACAAACCCGCAACAAACGCGATAGCTGCAACAGGAGATCTCTTGCCGATTCGTCCCATGGCTTTTGCAAGGAATATTGGTAATTTGCGAGGGTAGGGGAAAAGGTAAAACAGCAAGATTCCGCCTACATTAAAAAGAAGGTGAACGAATGCAATGGTTAAACCCGCCGCATTACCTGCGAGAGAAGCTAACAAAGCAGTTACGGTTGTTCCCACTGTGGCGCCGGCTGTCACAGTGAAAACATGCTCTATCGATAATAGGCCGGCCGCAGCCATCGGGACCATCAAGGAGGTAGTGACACTCGAGCTTTGAATTATGGCTGTTATTATTAAACCAGCCATGAATCCAACAAGGGGGCTGCGGTTCAAGGCTTCGGTGAGGCTCTTTTCAGCGCCGGACATCGCTATGGTCTTCATTATGCGAGTCAGCATATAAAGAGAAAATGCCAAAACAATGACGCTTAAAGAAAGCAACAAGATGCCGTGCCACGGGTTGCTTAGATAGCAGCACGTGTTTTTGAGGCTTTTGGCTACCGGGCCTACAATAAAAGAGAGGGGTCCAGCGAAAGATAGGTCGGGAGATGAGCCCACAAAAAACGAGGTTATCGCAGCAGCGGTTTTGCGCAATAACCCTGTGGTCAGCTCTAAAGGAAGCAAAACCATTACAGTCAAAATCTTGAAAAACTCTTGAACCGTAGCCGCGGCAAAAGCTTTTTCAAACTCGTTTCTACGTGTGACATGAACGAACGCGACTAAGACAGCGGTAACCGTTGTGCCTATATTGGCTCCCATTACGATTGGGACCGCGGTTTCGATTGTGAGGGTCCCGGAGGCGACGAACGCCACCACCATTGCCGTTGTGGTGGAAGAGCTTTGAACAAGGCTTGTGGCCAAAACTCCCACGAAAAGGCCGATGAATGGGTTGGTCGTCTCTCTGATCAGAGTCTCTTCAAAACCTCTCCCGAAAAGTTTAAAAGACATCCCCATGGATTTCACCGCTACGAGAAAAGCATAAAGAAAAGCGACAGCGGCCAGGATATGTAAGACTTGCTTTGTTTTATTCTGGGGTTCCCTTTTGGTTTTCATTGAGGGAAGGATAGCTGGTTTGTTTCTGGTTTTCTTCTTTTTTGTCATCAGGCGGTGCCTCACAATATCAACAAGAAACCTAAAATTTAACAACTCTCTTCTAAAAACAACTGGAAAATCTCAACAGTTAGAAAAGACCTTCATTGTGTTTTCACTGCGATACATTTAAAAAAAGATCGTATTTGTCAGGATTTTCAAGAATTTGTGGTTTTCAAGTCCACCGAGGTTCTTTAATTCTCAAAATCCTCGGTAGGGGTTATTCCATTGAGTTTAGTGCAAAGCAAGGATCATTTGAAAGATTCCTTAATCGCATTGGCCACGGTTGAGAAATCATGGAACGGAGCTATGGGTTAGCTGAGGTTGCTTTTTGAAGCAGGAAGAACAGAAAAAAGCGGAATATCGGCAACGAATTTTGAGACAGGAATTATTCGGAAACTTTGTCTTTTCTGCTTTCGTATTCGAGCCTGCCGTCAAGACGATGCACAGGAAGAACAACAGAAGAAGCAATATTCGAGAGATGAGCTTCGATACGTTTAAGGAATCGTATCGCCATGGCGGTGCAAACGGCTTCATTTGCTGAAAGATCGGAGTTGGCGATTCTTTCCACCAAGGCGTCACAGCGCTTTGTCATTGCTGATTCATCTTGCACAATCTCTTTTGCCAAGCCGGCATCGGATTCGCGAATAGACATGATGGTGTTTTGAAGAATCTCAGTAACATGAGCCGAGATCTCCAGAAATTCGTTGTAATATCGAAGATCCTTGGTGGGTGTGTTAAGCGCTTGAGCAACTTCAACAATGTTTTTGGAATAATCTCCGACTCGCTCTGCGTCTTTTACAATGCTCATCAATACTAGACTCGCTGGAAGATCTCCGCCCGGATGTACAGTGAGATGCTCTAGGATGCTCTTTCTGATGGATCTTTCCCGCCGATTGATCTCCACGTCCCTCTTATATACATCTTCATGAATATCAATTCGCTCTTTGTTTCCTTTAAAAACCTCCAACACGATGCTGAACATACGGCTGTCCATTTCGAGCATCTCCACAAAGTCGTTTAACATGGTTTTTAGACTGTTTTGTGTTTGCCAAAGATCAAAAAGAAGACGGAACATATTTTCGGATCCTTTCTCTGTTTCGACGATATTTGAGGATGTTGTGGAATGAAGTGACATGATTTGTCCTTGTTTTGTTTTCTAAAGTTTTCCGAAACCTTACAGATTCCAGAAAAAAATCAGTGTTCCGGGAAAAAGGAAAAAAAGCACAACCACAAACAAGATGGCTTTTGTTGGGGATTTTCTTCCCACTTTACCCATGAATTTAGCTAAAAATATCGGGAGTTTCCTTGTGTATGGGATAGCATAAAATAACAAAATGCCGGTGAAGTTGAACAAGAGATGCACCAACGCGATAGTCAGGCCTGCGGCGTTTCCGGCAAGGGAAGCGAGCAAAGCCGTTATGGTGGTGCCCAGATTTGCACCCAGCGCCACCGGAAAAACCTGTTCAACAGTTAGCAACCCCGCAGCCGCCATGGGCACCATCAAAGAAGTGGTGACGCTGGAACTTTGAATGATCGCCGTTATGACAACTCCGGCCAGTAACCCTATTATCGGGCTGTTATTGAGCGCAGAATGAAGCCCCTTTTCCGCACTCGACATGGTCACTGTTTTCATTATGCGGGTCAGCATATAAAGAGAGAAAGCCAACATCACTATACTTACCACAAGTAAGGTAACACCGTGCCATGGGTGATCTAAATAGCAACACAATCGCTCGATGAGTTTTGACGCTGGGTTCACAACAAAAGAGAGAGGTCCCTTAAAAGAAAGATTGGCCGATGAGCCTACAAATAAACTTGTTAAAGCTGCTGCACAGCTTCTTAAAAAGCCTGTCATAAGCTCCATCGGCAAGAGAACTATCACCGTCAGAAGATTAAAAAAATCGTGAACAGTAGCAGCGGAGAAAGCTCTTTCGAATTCGTTTCTGCGTGTGACATGTACAAATGACACCAAAACGCCTGTTACGGTGGTTCCGATGTTTGCACCCATTATTATGGGAACGGCGGTCTCTACTGTGAGGGTGCCGGAGGATACGAAAGCCACCACCATCGCGGTGGTGGTGGAAGAGCTTTGTACTATGCTTGTTGCTAAAACCCCCACAAAAAGACCAATGAAAGGGTTGGAGGTTTCTTTAATGAGCAGCTCGGCAAAACCTTTACCAAACAGCTTGAACGACGACCCCATGGATTTTACGGAGACAAGAAAAACATACAGCAAAGCTATGGCGATCAGAATATGTATAAGGGTCCGCGTTTTGCTCCGGGGTTCTTTTTTGATCTCCCCGGTGGGCATTGGGGCCGGCAGATTGTGGGGTTTTTCTTCTGTGCTCATCAGAGTACGCCTTTGAATACCATTTTCTAGAGACCGTTAGCGATGATCTTAAGAACTAAGGGACGAACCGGATTATTTGAACATGAAAACATCAACTCTATGGTGAATGGATTACACGTTTCGTCCAATGGGCGTCAACGCTTGGATTTTTCTCTTCAAAAAGCGGTTGTTTTGAATAATGTTCAATTATTACAGAAGGTTGAAGAAATGCTGGGCTTTGGTGCGTCGATCTTTGAATGTTTAGATTTTGTTAGGAATCACTCCCCCCTTATCTTTCAGGGCTAGAGGTTGCTTTCTTGGAGCAAAAGTTTACTCAAAAAGCCCCACCCATTATTTGAAAAGCAGAGGTTATTTGTTCAAGGGCTCCTTTAAAAGAGACGGTTTCCTGTTTTCCTGTGGACAGATCCTTCAGCGTGATAAGGTCTTTTTGGTCCTCTTCCGGGCCGATAATTGCTGCAAATCGGATGCTTTTGGTCTCTGCGTATTTGAGCTGTTTTCCTAATTTGCCCGGGTCAAAATGAGTATCCACGGATAGACCTGCTTTGCGGAAAAGCCTCGCAAGTTCTATAGAGCGGCCGAGCAGCTCTTCACTCCAGCTGGTAACCAAGAGATGAGGACATGTCTGGACCTCCGGGAACAGCATCAGCTCTTCCATTATTTTGATTATCCGTTCAAGTCCAAGGGAAACTCCGCAAGCAGGAACGTCTTCACCGGAAAACATGCCAATGAGATTGTCATATCTACCCCCGCCCGCCAAGCTTACCCCAAGCGCGGGAGACTGAATTTCAAAGATTGCTCCAGTATAATAGTCGAGCCCTCTGGCCAGGCAGGGGTCAATAGCAAGTTGCTCGCCCGCCGGGCCGTTTTCCATTAACTCTACTATACGCCTTGTCTCTTCGAGCCCCTCTTGTGCATCTTTATTATCCATGCAGATAGGTTTTAGATAAGTCAGCGCCTCTTTTCCTGTAGGAGCGTTTAAAAGAGGCTCTATTCCCTTGATGCTCTCTTGGTTAATACCGCGCTCTTCCAGCTCTTTTTTGACACCATCGACTCCCACTTTGTCCAGTTTATCAAGGGCGGTCACTGCAGATATAGCTTTTTCTCCTTCTATTCCTGCAAGCGAGAGCATTCCGAATAGAAGTTTCCTGTGATTCAGCCTGATTATGAAATCATCAAAGCCAAGAGCCTGAAGAGCTTCAGCCGCCGCTTCAAGCAGGTCGACCTCGACCGCCGGAGAATGACTCCCCACAATATCTACATCGCACTGGTAGAACTCTCTGAAGCGTCCTTTTGCCGGACGGTCTGCCCGCCACACCGGCTGAATCTGATAACGTTTAAAAAGGCGGGGAAACTTCCCTCTGTTGTGGGCGATTACTCGGGCTAGTGGTACGGTCAGATCATAACGGAGCCCCAAATCGGCCAACCCTTCACCGCTGGATGCTCCGCCCTCTGCTTTTTTTTCCGACGCTGGTGCAGTGATTTTCGACAAGGCGGTTTCCAGCTTATCGCCTCTTTTTAGCACCTTAAACAAAAGCCGATCACCCTCTTCACCATATTTACCGGACAACACAGAGATGTTCTCCAGCGAAGGAGTTTCAAGGGGTTCGAACCCATGAGATTCATATACTCCGCGAATTATTTCGATCGCATAAAATCTTCTGTGCACTTCCAGGGGGAGAAAGTCTCTCATGCCTCTGGGCGGACTCGTTGAAATGCTTTTGTTTTTTGCTTTGTTTTTCGTCATGGAGAAGTTCCTTGTTTTCAGGTTTTCTTCGGCATTGAAGAGTGCTGTTCAATGTGAATAAAACGGGGCAACCAACGACGTCAAGAACATCGATATTGCGGCGGCGTTTTAAGCAATAGTTTGTCAGCGGTGAAAAGAAAAAATTTTAACTTTAGAGATGGATGCAGTTAAGGGAACTTCTGCCCCTGAAAGATAGAAACTTTAACTATTCTATGGGTTGGTTCAATGGGGTAACCCTGTGTTGTGACCCTGCCCTGTATTGCTTGAATCGCTGTGTCAACTATTGACGTGGATTTGAGGGGCTGGTATGACCACTGCATGTCGGCGTCAACAAAGGGGAGGGCGTCTAAGCCTTCCGAAAAAAAGGTCCGGAAAAAATCACCAGGCGTCCGCCCGCGCAAGAGGCTTATTTTGGAAAATCACGAGATTGTGGTTTTGGGCCTATTGTATGTCGGGGTCCTTTTGGTGGCTCACTATTTAAGCATGGTGTGGGCTGTGGCTGCTGCTGCTGCTGCTCTACTCGTAAGCTGGAAAAGCCTTTTTCGGCTCTTGCGAGAGCTGTTGTGGGAGCAGTGGATTAAGATAGACAGAGAGGTGCGTGGGGATAAGGAATCTTCAGGGAGCTTTGATTGGAAGCCTATAGTGATATTAGGGGTGGCGACATTAGTCTTGACGGGGAATCACTATTACGGCCACAGAAACCATTTTCGTTATTTCGCCGCAAAGACTATGGCAAAAAAAGAGGATGCGCGCTGGCTGCGAGGGGCAAATTTAAAGAACTCAGCAAATCATTCGGGGGTTCAAAGGGTTTACAGAAAAAGAGTACGTGATCGCTTGGGGAAATGGTGGCTGTTGGGAGAGTTCGGTTATTGGACATTATGGAGAGTGTTGGGGTTTTTTATATTGCCGGCGCTGCTCATATTTGCTCTCCCTAAGGAAAAACTCGGTGAATATGGACTGAAGCTCGGAGGCACCAAAGATGCGCTTTTGTTGTGCGGCATTCTGTTTGCGTTCATGTTTGCAGCAGTTTTTATGGTGTCATACAAGCCGGCTTTTCGTTATCATTATCCTTTTCCATGGGCTAACTCTGCACCGCCCGGCGGTGTCCCCGGGAGTCTTTTAGTCACTTGGTGGCTCATGTATGGTGTTCAGTTTTTTGCTCTGGAGTTTTTTTTCAGAGGTTTTTTGCTTCATGGGCTGAAAAAATCCATGGGAGCATATTCTATCTTCGCAATGGTGGTCCCTTATGCGATGATACATTTTGGAAAGCCCGTGACCGAGACCTTGGGTGCTTTCGCCGCAGGCTTGGTGTTGGGTACAATGGCCCTTGCCACGAGATCCATTTGGTGTGGAGTGATGATTCATATTGCCATAGCTTGGTCCATGGATTTTTTGGCGATTTTTCAAAAGGGCATTTTGCCGAGCCGATGGTAAGTGGTTTAAGGGCTTATTCAAGAATTTTATTTGCGTGAAAATGGGAGAGCTTTCATGAAAGTTACCTGTGATAAATGTGGCGCCGGCTATGATATTCAGGATGAAAGAATTCCGGAAGAGGGCATGACCATGAAATGCCCGAAATGTCTGGTGTCATTCAGGGTCAAAAAAGATGGGGTGGAAAAAAGTTCTCCCGGGCTGGACAAGAGCAGGACTATTTTAGGCATCGGTATCCAGAAGAAAGGGTTGCTGGATTCTTTGACTAAAATGCAAAACAAAAAAAAGTCTGATGACCCAAAAAAACCGGCCGGTTCAATGGGGGCGATAGTAACACCAGCCAAAAAAGATGCTGGAGCTTCGAATAAAGCTTCAGGGCCTACAACTCTCCCTGGTGTTGGTAGTGCAAGAGCTGCCGATTCAGAAGACGATGAATTTTTTGTCAAAAGATATACAGGGAGAGTTTTTGGGCCTTTCCCTGTGAGCTCAATCAGCAAGATGCTCATTGAAGGTAAACTGGAAGGAAACGAGGAGATATCAGAGGACAAAGAGATCTGGAGATCTCTGGAAAGCCACTCTTTATTGAAAGACGCCAAGTCGGGAAAGGCAGCTCATGAGGAGCAAAAAGAGAAGTTGGAGGAAAAACCTGACTTACCGGCTTTGAAAAAGAAGCGGGAAAGCTCTGTGCCGGAGCTGCCTACGTTGAAGAGACGAGAAGAGTCGGCGCCTGATTTACCTGCATTGAAGACGAAGAAGGATTCAGCGCCGGAGCTGCCCACGGTAAAAAAGCGGGAGAGATCGGCACCTGAGCTGCCTACGTTAAAGAGACGAGAAGAGTCGGCACCTGATTTACCTGCATTGAAGACGAAGAAGGATTCAGCGCCGGAGCTGCCCACGGT
>JAABSF010000142.1 GCA_011390535.1 Deltaproteobacteria bacterium
TTGCATCAAAAGTCCGGAAAGAGCTCCTACTGCGCCACAAACAGCAGGGTCCCAGGTGGTGGTTTTGGCGAATCTAATAAAAACCAGCCCAGAGACCACCAAAAAAAAGAACAACGCCGGGAGCCCAAGCTCCACTGCAATTTGAACAAATAGATTCTCCGCGTGGTGAACTGAGCGCTGTCTCTCTACAGGAGTCTTTTGGGCGACAGCGAGGCGATATGCTCCGCTCCCCACCCCTGTTAATGGGTGCTCTTTCGCCGCCCCGATCCCTTCCAGCCAGAGAGCTATCTTGTCGTCTTCTTTTATATTCTCTACCCCTTGGGCACCGTAGGCATCTCTCACCACTTGAACCGATGGGATCAACCCCACCACCACCACCGCCGCCCCGGCCAATAATTTCAACGCAAACTCCCGCTCTAAATGCTCATTTTTATACAGACTCACCAAAACTATGAGCAACCCAGGAAAAAAACCCAAATGAGCACCGCGGCTCCTTGCCAGAAAACACAGAAATATGGGAAAAATACTCAAGCAAAGAACAGCCCACCGCTTTCGAGAAGGGGGGATAGTCAAAGAGAGCCCCACATGAAAAAGACCAACTGTGAGATAAAAGCCGCCGGCGTGGTTTTCATTCACAAAGGGAGCGATAGCGTTTCCAACCCGAGCCACGGGTTCATAAATCCACCAAAGCCGCTCATCGCCGGAGAGATAATTCACCAAGGAGAGCACAGCGATAGTCAACAAACAGACATCTAAAACCCAGGCAAATCTGATCGCCCTTGACCTACGTCTACAGACCATCACTGATGCGAAAACTATGAGGGCGAAAGAGGTGTAATGCATCAGCCCCATCACCGCCCCGGGAACGTCCCATGCGAGTGGCTTGGTTGAAGAGAGCCCCAAGGTTTTTAACACAGAGCCCAGGTGTTCCCCTGTAGCAGGATCCAGCAGCGAACGAGCTGCAGCCGGCAAAGGCACAAGCTGCAAAAGCACTACGAAGGCCAGACCTGCGGGGATATAAAAACCCCAGCCGGGCTTAAGATCTCTCCAAGACGTTCTGGAGCCTAACATATTGACCACAAGGGCCAACAACGCCGCCAACACAGCAGCCAACCCCAATACAGCCCGAACCCTGTCGTGCACCCCTCCTATTAACAGGGCAGCTGCGGACACCAACGCGCAGAGCCCATATAAGAGGATTAGACGGAAAACAATTACAAGTTTGGGAAAAGAGCTTTTTGATGCTCGTCGCCCCCTCACTTGAGGGGACCCGGATGTGGACCCGGGAGAGAAAACCGCCGGGACTCCATGGCCGCCGGAACCGACCGGACTGATAAGATCTCTAAAAAAGTCTCTCAGGAACAAAAATCACATCTCCCGGTTTAAGCATGAAATTTTGGCGTTTTCCTTCGCCAATGTCACGCACCTTCACCCTCATCCTGTGTTTTCGTCCTTCGACCAACCGGGTTACAGTGGTGGAGTTTTTGTCTGCTTTTTCAGTAAACCCCCCGGCTTCTGTAACTGCCTCGATTATGTTCATATTGTCGGAGTATGCGATCACGCCGGGTTTTTTCACCTGACCGAACACAGTTATCTTTTTGCTCTTATATTCCGTAACCAACACATGAACCTGAGGATTTCTGAAGTAACCTTTTGCCAGTGCACCGGCCAGGACTCTCCCAATCTCGGGTGGGGTGAGCCCTTCAACCTTGACCTGCTTTACATATGGGTAATCAAGTGTTCCGTCGGCCTCCACCCTGAACTTAGTAGGCAGCCCCTCTTCACCCAACAAGGTGATCTCCAACACATCGCCGGGGCCCACGCGGGTGTCTACAAACCCCTTGGGAGGCTCACCCTTTAAAACTGCTGTTTGAGGACCGGAATGACAACCGGCGGTAACGGTGGAGGAAATAATAAAAAGAGACAGGAGAACAACGCACAGAAAGGAGACTCGTCTATTAATAATCATGGAAACCTGGCAGAATAATGTTTGCCGTTTTGCGGGGACCATGGGAGAGAAATCAATACGCGAAGTTTACATTAAGATAAGCCAGGTGCTTTACAAAATCAGCATCATTGGTGACATTATCAACAGTATTTATGGTGTAAAAGTCGGTGAAGTTACCGTAGAGGGTGTATCCCAACCTGGCTGATACCCAGTTGGTTATATGATAACCCACAGCCAACCCGACCTGGATGCCGTTATCGGTGCGGTCACACTCATCACCTGGAGTTGTACAACCGGGGCCGATAAACCCAGTGGGCAACGTAGAACCGCTGTATTGAGCCATGATCCATCTGAAAGTGGCGGAGATATCCACCTTGTTAATGATCTGATGATGATAATTCAAATATGCGGTATCCATCATGAAGTAGTCGCCCCACATGGAATCCCGGAAATCGTGCTGATAGCCCAAGGTCAACTTCGCAGTGGGGGTGACCGTCCAGGTCATGTCCGCCATGGCGATAGGGAGATTATACTGGTTAGGAGCAGCTCCTTGGTACCAACTGTAACCATAGCCTATGCCGGCGTTGAATGATAAGGTCGGGGTAAACTGCCCGGTGACACCAGTCATGACACGGATAGGCCGGGAGTCGTTGTTCGCGTAGTCGATGTCTTCGCTGCTTCCGAAATAGCTGATAAACTGCCATGTCGCAGCCAGCCAAAATGATGTCTTAGGAAAAAACTTCCATTTGGCCCGGAACTCGGGTTGGTGGTAGTAGTAGTTTCCATGTTTCAGATCAGAGGCCTCGAAAACATCCACCACAAATCGATACCCTAACCGTAGATCGATGAGCCCGCCCCCGGGCCGATAAGACAAACCTGCTCCCACCACGTTCATATCGCGATCGAAGTTGTTATTATTGGGCAAATACCGAGGCTGGCTCGTCCGAACAAAAGTTTCATGAAGATCGAAAGAGACCGTCCCTTTAGGAAAGGCTTGGAGCAAAAACCCCAAATTTGCGCCGTGAAAGTCTTTATCTCTCCTGGTAGAGAGTTCTTGAAGATAACGCTTGTATGAATAGCCTAGGACCAAATCATAGAGGAGCTTGGGAAAATCTTTTTCGTCTATGTCTTCGCTGTTTCCAATGGTGATGGCCGGCCTGAAGCCAAGATAAATTGAACCAATGTCATTTTCGGTGTCGCCACCGGAGCTGTAAAAAACATTGGAGTCATAACCAAACTCCAGATCCAAGCCCGCGTGAAAACGCGCCGACCCAACTTTAAGGCCGGACATTCGCGATGAGGGTTTGCCCTTCAGTTCACTCCCGCCGCCTCCGAACCCCGATGAAACCTGGGCAGAAGAGTTCACGGGTGAGCCACCGGTGATCTGCGCCTTTGCAGGGATCACAAACCCCAACAATATTGCTGTCACAACTCCCAGTTTTATTATTCGGCGATGAAGCTTAACCATCCCCAGTTCCAGTGTTAGAAAGCGATTTAAAACCCAGATTACCTGCCCCGAAAAAAAAATTCCAGAGACGGCGTTTATGTTTCTACGACAAATGGGTAATTGTCAACATACAAGATGAATTCGCCCAAGCCGAAGAATGATTTAAAAACCGCTTGAATTATAAAGTTCAACCACCCGGATCAAAAAACAAATTATTTAAATGAGCGCTCGTTTTCACCGGGCCTAAAACAAGAGCTTTTACCTATATATTATTGCACCCGTTCCACACTTCCAGGTCTTTCACGACACCGGCGACTCGACCTGCCGGAACAATCTACACCCCGCGCCCTGTCTTAAAAATACGGAGAAACCTCAGGCGGCCTCCCGATAATGGCTAAATCAACGCCGATCCCACTCCCAGAGAGACCAGAGTGAGGCTCTGTGGGATCAATTTTTGGGATCGATGGATCGATCTCCACGGTTACCTTTGTTTTACCCGTATAGGTTAACTCCTCACCCGAACATCCCTCCGCTTCGCGGCGGATGTTTTCAGCCTGCTCCCTATAAATGGACATCTTCTCATAGAGGATGCGGCTTTTCTCCCCTGTGTCATCTTTGGGAGCCGCGCTCCTGAGATCTTTAAGACCTTTTCTTGCAAGCCCAATAACTGTGTTGATCTGTGAGAGCTTCTCCTGAACACAGTTGATCCGGATGATGTCTTTTTTCTTTCGGGCGGCCACGAGATATTCCCGAACTTTTTCGCCGGATTTCTCTGCAGCCCACAGCTCCATGGCACCTTGTCGAAGGGCTTCCCGAGGCGATAACGCATCACCGGTTGCTACATCTTCATCGGACTTTTGCGCCTTCAATGCCGGCCCTAAGAAGGCCATACTGAAAAGCAAGCCACCAAGGATTGCCCATTTTATTACGGACCGATAATTCATGTCCGTCTCCTTTCAGGCAAATTAATTCATAAGTAATAGTATTGAGCGCATTTGAGAGTGAGTCAACCAAAAATCCAAATAAAATAAAAACTCTCAATCCAGTGTTTTCTGTTTCAGTTAAAAACTCCCACGCTTTTTTAACTCAATCTAATGCAATTCATAATAACAAGATACGCAACAAAAGGGCAAGTCTTCTGGGTCGATTTTTCCGTCTTTGTACTTCGAGCCCTTATTAATTCTAATTACCCAACACCAGAGTGTTTGCGAAAGCCAAGGATTCAAAGGTGCCGGCGTCTGTCCACCAGCCGCTTAAAATATCAAAATGCAGCTCACCTTTTGATAAATATGCATTGTTAACGTCGGTGATCTCCAACTCTCCCCGCCTTGAGGGGTGGAGATCATCAATGATGTCAAAAACACTATCATCATACATGTAGATCCCGGTCACAACATAACGGCTTTTCGGTTTTGAAGGTTTTTCTTCAATACCGATGATGCGATCTCCGTCAAGCCCGGCCACACCGAACCGCTCTGGATGATCCACCTCTTTGAGAAGAAGACGAGCTCCTCTCTCCTGTTGCGCGAAGTTATTAATGTAGGCACCTAAATCATCTTGGAAAATATTGTCTCCCAAAATAACCGCCACCCGCCCACCGCGTGCGAAATCACGCCCCAACCCAAGAGCTTGAGCGATCCCTCCCGGTTCATCCTGAACACGGTAGGTAAACCGACAATCAAAGTCTTTACCGCTGCCCAGCAAACCTACCACAGCTCCCATATGCTCTGTCCCGGTGACCACGAGAATATCTCTAACACCTGCCGACAAGAGCTTTTTTATGGGATGAAAAATCATGGGTTCCGAGCCCACCGGCAGAAGGTGTTTATTGGTGACCTTTGTTAGAGGAAAAAGCCGAGAGCCGCTCCCCCCTGCGAGAATGATACCTTTCATGGAAAATCCTTCGTTTTGTACTTCATCAGAAAAATCAAAAATCTCTATGTTAATACTCTTTTTTCTTCTCTCCCTGCAAGTCTTATGAAGCTCGAAATCCTAAATCATCCGCTTAAACCAGCCTCTGGGATAAATCCACATTGGGCCAAATAACCAGCCAGCGCAGACTTCCAGTGAGGCATTATGTCCAAACCCAAACCTTGAAGCGCAGCGTTTTTCAGCACATGAGACTCCGGCCTGGGCGCGGGAAGGTTCAGATCTTTAGAAGACACTTTTTTAAACTTTGTGGAAATTTTCAGCAAGCGGCAGATCTCTTCTGCAAAACCGGCCCATGTAGTGCTCCCTCTACATGTTGAGTGATACAACCCCCCCGGAGCATCATTCAAAACTAAACAAAGCACCTGCAGAGCGACACAACGCGCCCAAGTCGGAGACATTACCCTGCTCGAATCCAACAATAAGCGGTGATGCTCCTCTGAAACTTGCAGCCTTCGAGCCAAAAGTGATGGAAAATTCTTACCAGAACCTCCGTAAAGGTTTCCCACCCGCACTACTAATGTTCTTTTTGGGTTGCAATTTAAAGCCTTACGCTCCCCTTCCAGCTTTGAGAGGGCATATTTTCCCTTCGGTGGAGGCACGGGTTGGTCTTCCTCTCGAAACCCTTCACACCCTCTTTGATACATTTCCCCTGAAACCGGTGTGCGAGCCCTCTCATATACAAAATCTGTTGAAAAATGAACCAACCGGGCTCCAATTGCAGCCGCCTCGCAAGCCAATACACCCACAGCGCGCGTGTTGATGTCCCAAGCTTCATCACATTCCGCCTCTGCTCGGTCTACATTTGTGTATGCCGCTCCATTAAGTATTAGATCAGGTTTAAACTCTCGAAGTATTTCAGAAACCCGTCCGTCGTCGGTAATATCGCAATCTTTTCGAGCAAACCCACGCACACGAGAAAAAAATTTTCGTAAAAATGTTCTTTTTTCGTCCCGGTCGGAGAAACCGTCTTCTTTTTTAGCTCTCTTGTTATTTACAAAAGCCGAGAGGCCGGTCGATAGAATTTTATGAGATTGCTTTTCTATTGCACTTCGCCATGTTGGATCTGAAGCAAAAGGACCAACCCCATCTTCCGAAATTCCACCCAATGAATTGAACGTTTTGAGAAGCTCCGCCCCCAACAAACCCTCACTCCCTAAAATACAAATTCCACCCTCATCTCTCATTTTGTCGGTTTTCTCTGGAAACATAAAATCGCCGCCCAACCGAAGGCTTAGCCAACCAGAATTCCACCGAATCACGCGATGGTCATAAGCTGAGCGCGTAGATAAAAATCAGTGTGAAAATGATACGGTGAATTTCTGAAACCCCGAAGCTCCCGGAGGGAGCTTCCATGATGAAACATTTCGCTTAACTGCGGATGTAAAAGACCCGGGACAACCTCCCGCTACATTCACATTGCTCAAGCGTCCGTTCTTGTTGAGGATAAAACTTA
>JAABSF010000143.1 GCA_011390535.1 Deltaproteobacteria bacterium
GAGATCTTGTCACGCAGGGGAAAGAGGCGATCTCGGAAGGGATAGATCGCCTGGAAAACCTGTGGTCTGCTATAAGGCAGTTTCCTTCAATTTATTCTAATGAGAGCCTTGGTAAACGCACCCGCAGTTTTGAGACCTTGGTTGAGACTTTTTCGCATGTAAACCCATATGCCAGTGAAGCTTATCTTCCCACCCGAGCGGTTCTTGGGCGCGGTTATGCTGTGGCAAAATACAACTTTTGCAGACTAATGGGGGTGGTGGTAGAGGAGTTTCTTGCTGACAGCGAAGAAAACATAGAAGAGATTCGAGAGGAGGTCGAGAGCGTCACTCGTGCGGCTGTTTTGACTGTCATCGCAGAAGATTTGTTAATGTCCATCGCAGGAGATTCCCGACTTGAAGATCCCTTAAGAAGACGAGCTGCATTGGTTGTGGCGGAGCTGTGGGAAGAGCGTGCCGTTGATGCCATAGAAGAGTTTTTTAATCTTTTGACTTCAATATGGGACGCGAAAGCATCGGTGAAAATTAATTACGGGACCCTTGCGGGGATAGCTGAAATGTTTTGTCTCGCTCGTGCAGGGTGTGATCCGGAATTCCTCTCATTTTTTTGCCGAGATGATGTTGGAGAAGACGAACACGCGGCTTTGCTTGAGTTCATGTTCAACGCTACTTATGAAGAGCTTGAGATCATGCGGAGATACATGAAAGAGCATGGAATAAAGGCGCTCGGGGCTGAAGATGTTGCCAAAATATTCAATGTCCCGGTTTGTAGGCTTCACCTTACCACTCATACCCCCGCTGATGTTTTCTTCACTTTCCGAGAGAGGCAGACCATGGCAGCTCATCGTCTTCTAAGAGGGCTTCCAGGGCCCAAAAAGACAGCTGAAGAATATGTAATGATTTATTTTTTGCGTCGAGATATTCAAGGAAAAAAAGAGAAACATCCCAAAGCAAATAAAACGGGTTGATCTTGGTCTGCTCAGCGATGGTTTCAAAAACGTTTGTTTTACTAGTGATTTTTTTTGTACTTCGCCAGTTCCAGGGTGCATTTCACAAAATCAGTACAAGCATTTTTCGCAAGACATTTTTTCCACTTGTCAAACTGTAATATTATATCGTTTTGCGAACCATCTTGGGGATTTGCGGACCCTGGGGGAGATATAAGCTTTTTACACTTCAAAAAGAGCTCTTTCGATAAGCTGTTTCTAAGAGAAGAAGAGAGTTTTTTTCTTCTCCTTTCCGGGAGAAGATGAAAGTCGGGAATAAGCTCATCTAAGAAAGCTTCAGAGCAAGCGTTTAGTTTTCTCTTTAGTTTTTTGCATGATATTGGACGCAAGCATTTTCCGTTTACAGCACAAATGAGATCTTTTCCGCATTCTTTATGTTGTAGGCAATTTGCACCTTCGGTGGAGTTTTTCGAACAACCATTGAAAGACAAAAGAATAACGAATAATAGGTTTGTGATGGTGAATTGTAATGAACGACTCAAAGTGTTTGCTCTGCTTGTGAAACGATATTTCTGGATCCTTTAAGATTAAAAACCAGCTGTTTTGAGATTCCCTTCTAGCGCTTTTTCTCTGCGGCTTTTTTGAAACATTTAGCGAAATTAATACACTCTTTGTGTTTCAGACAATCATTGATTTCTTCTGATATGTGAAAACGTCCCTTATTTTTTGTACATCGCTGTGTGATTTCATCTACCATCTGTGTTGACAACTCTTTTCTCTTTTCTCTCCAGATCATCCTAAGATTTTCTCTCGAGGGGGCTGAAATTTTGCTTTTTGAGGAGGAGGTTATTTTGTCTAATAGTGCGGCAGGCGAGGGAGCCATTTCTGTGTAGAGTTCATCACGGCAACGGTTAAGCTTTGCGCCGAGATCATCACAATTAACCTCAGCGTTGCAACCAGTAAAAAAAAACATGGTAATGTGAACAATGATTATAGCGTCTGTAGCTTTTTGGAAAAATGTCATTTGAATTGCTTTTTCTACATCCAATTATTATTCGAAAGTTAAAACTACAAATTTCGGAGTGGAAGAGCACAGATAACGAGATATACTATAGGGAAAACAGTTGTCAAAGGAGATGAATGGTTTTTCTTGGAAAGACGAAGGGTTTAACTTCCGAGTGCGCAACTTGGAACGATGTTTGGGGCCGTGGTGTCGATCTCCGGTCCTGTTTTACCAATTATTCTCTCTTGTCTCTCTTTGTCGGCAATCCGGGAAACTTGATCCTGATTGTTTTTGCTCGGCGGAAAACCCATGTGGGCAGGGCAAATGAACTAAGTATTGTTTTTTCTGTTGTTGTTTGGATGATGTTTTTTCTTTTTGCTTTTGCGGCATGTTCAGGATCTGGAAAGCGGCCGCCTACGAGGACGAAAGCTTATTCGCATAACAGAAGCCAAAAGCCACTTGTTCCCATGGAACCAATACAAATAGTTGGTTTAGATGATGAGAGAAAAGGTGGCGTTTTTACTTCCACGGGGCTTTTTGAAAAGGGGTTGGTAGCTTTTAGAAAAAGAAAATTTGATGATGCTATTGGTTTTTTCGAACAGCTTTTGAAGTATTTTCCGGAATCACGGAATGTACCCCCGGCAATTTTTAACATAGGTGTCTGTCATGAGCGACGAAGTCGATATGAAGATGCCGCTGTTTTTTATAAACAATATTTGAAACAGCGGATATCTGATGAAGATAAAGCAAAAACATTGTTTAGATTGGCGCAGATCTCATTTAAGCGGCAAAACTACAGGGATGTTGTGGAGGTTTTGAAAGCGCCTATTAAGTTTTTGGAACCGGAAAAGCAACTGGAAGCGGACATCTTGAAGGGGAAAAGTCTTTTGAAGATGGGACGAATAAATCAGGCTAATAAAGTGTTTGTGTCTGCTTCTCGATTGTATGATCTGTACAAGCAAGGAGAGGTCTCTCTCGAAAATAGTTTAGGAGCCAGGCTCTCCTTTTATGTCGCCGAAATACCACAGAAAAAAATGAATAGAATTAAATTGGAGACAACACCGGCAGCCCGGGGGCGTGGGTTTGCTCAAAAAGCAAAATTTTTTAAAGAGGCTAAAGCCGGTTATTTCAAAGTTCTTGAACATGGAGATTCAGCTTGGACTTCCCTGGCTTTAAAAGCAGTTATTACGCTCCTTGAAGATTTTGTTTGGAGTGTAATAAGGGCTCCGATACCCCATTTTCAAGCAGTGAGGTTTTTTGATAAAGAATCAAGTGAATGGAGAGTTCTTTCAGCTGACAAATTGCGAGATACTTATTTGGAGAATTTAAAGAAAAAATTAAGGCTGGTGATTTTAAGAGCAATAGAAAGTTACAAAAGGAATGAAAATTTAACCAAAGGGCTAGGGTTAGGAGAATTTTGGAAAGAGGATGCTCAAAAACTATTGGCTCGACTAAGACGACTCGTGGATGTGCTTCCTTCTCTACAATTCGGCGCCAAAGAAAAGAAGCAGACTCAGCACCAAAAAAAGAGAGAGCTTTTTACCTGGGGGGTTGATTCAGCTAAAATAAAAACATTTCATCCGTTTACCGTTCCGCTGAAGTGAGATGATCTTCTAGGTTCTTTGTGTCAGTGAAGGTAAGATCTCCTTTGGTGATCAGGCTAAGACAATCTACATGAATGGATGTCCCCCTTGATGGACAAAATACAGTGTTTTCAACTCTAAGCTTGCCTTTTGTGCTTTGGGCAAGGTGGCCTTAAATTGCTTGACACCTATAGGGAACTTGTTTATATAGCTGCGTTCTTGCGGAACTTATAATATAAGTACGCTTAAAATAGAACTCGTTGGTGAGCTGGTTTTTTTTGCAATAACGGAGACTTTGCTTGGATTTGCTGGCGTAGCTCAATTGGTAGAGCAGCTGATTTGTAATCAGCAGGTTGCGGGTTCGAGTCCCATCGCCAGCTCTGAAAAAAGCCGGCCCGGGGCGGGTTTTTTTCAGGAAAATATTGATTTTCCTTGTGATTTGTTATTTTGAGCATAAAAAACGAGAGGAAAAACCTGATAAAGGCTTTTGACTCGTTTTGTTGTTTGACATCGGAGGGGTTCCCGAGCGGCCAAAGGGAGCAGACTGTAAATCTGCCGTCAGTAGACTACGGAGGTTCGAATCCTCCCCCCTCCAAAGATTGCGTTGGTCCAGCGCCTCGTAATGCAACAAGATTTCGAGGCTTTTGATACGAATTATCGTATCAAATGCGGGAATAGCTCAGTTGGTAGAGCATCAGCCTTCCAAGCTGAGGGTCGCGGGTTCGAGCCCCGTTTCCCGCTTGGGCCGCCCACGTAGCTCAGGCGGTAGAGCGTCTCCTTGGTAAGGAGGAGGTCACCGGTTCAAGTCCGGTCGTGGGCTCTGTAAATAGCGCATTAAAAAACTTCGAGTTCCGGTAAAGCTCCGGACGCGTAGGAGGACAAGATGGCGAAGGCGAAATTCGTACGGGACAAACCGCATGTAAACATAGGGACAATAGGGCACATAGATCACGGGAAGACGACGCTGACAGCGGCGATCACGAAGTATCTGTCGGAGCAAGGAAAAGCGGATTATGTATCGTTTGAGAACATCGACAAAGCGCCTGAAGAGAGGGAGCGAGGGATAACAATAGCGACGGCGCATGTGGAGTATCAAACGGATAATCGGCACTATGCGCACGTAGATTGCCCGGGACACGCAGACTACATCAAAAACATGATAACGGGCGCGGCGCAGATGGACGGAGCGATATTGGTGGTAGCGGCGGATGACGGACCGATGGCCCAGACGAGAGAGCACGTGCTTTTGGCAAGGCAGGTGAACGTGCCTGCAATCGTGGTGTATCTGAACAAGGTGGATTTGAACCCCGATGAAGAGCTGTTGGATCTTGTGGAGCTTGAATTAAGAGAGCTGCTGTCCAACTATGAATTTCCCGGAGACGACACACCGGTGATCCGGGGGTCGGCGTTGAAGGCGTTGGAGGGAGACAAAGAGCATCAGGAGACGATCCAGGCGTTAATGGATGCAGTGGATGAGTTCATACCAGCGCCGGAGCGAGATGTAGACAAACCGTTCTTGATGCCTATCGAGGATGTGTTCACGATATCGGGACGAGGGACGGTGACAACCGGACGAGTAGAGCGAGGGATAGTGCGGACAGGAGATGAGGTGGAGATAGTGGGGATGGGAGAGACAAGGAAGACGGTGGTAACCGGTGTAGAGATGTTCCGCAAGATATTGGATGAGGGACAGGCGGGAGATAATCTCGGGACATTGCTGCGCGGGATCAAGCGAGATGATGTGCAGCGAGGCCAAGTGTTGGCGAAACCCGGGACGATAACGCCGCATGTAAAATTTGAGGGTCAGGTGTATGTGTTAAAGAAAGAAGAAGGCGGAAGGCACACACCGTTTTTCAACGGATATCGTCCGCAGTTTTACTTCAGGACGACGGACGTGACGGGTTCAGTGAACCTGCCTGAGGGACGAGAAATGGTAATGCCCGGAGATAACGTAGAGATCAATATGGAGCTTTTGACGCCGATAGCAGCAGAGGAAGGGCTCCGTTTTGCAATCCGCGAAGGCGGAAGAACGGTGGGCTCCGGGGTTATCACAAAAATCCTTGAGTGATCAGTCACCGATAATCCATGGCTGACAGGCTGAAGGAGATGTTATAATGGCAACTAGAATAATTATTACATTGGCGTGTCGTGAGTGTAAAAACAGAAATTATACTACGACCAAAAATAAACAAAGAACACCGGATCGGATAGAGTTCAATAAATATTGTCCCTTCTGCAGAAAGCACACGCCTCACAAAGAGACTCGTTAGTGGTGGATTTGTTTGAGGCGCTTGAATAAAAGAAGAAGAGAATTAAAACAAGGGATCGGTTCTTTACGGATCGATCCCACATCGGTCTTGAAGGGTAGTAGCTCTAACGGTAGAGCGGCGGATTCCAAATCCGTAGGCTGGGGGTTCGAATCCCTCCTACCCTGATTGAAAGGACCTGATATGGGTGAGCGAAAATATGTACATTTGATGTTCATTGTCGGCGGTATGGTGCTGGCATACGTAACAACACAGACCACGGATTGGATCTGGGGATATTTTCGGAAGCCTGATCCTTTGTATGTGTTTTTAATCGGTGTTCTTGGAGCTGTTGGATTAACTTACTCATTATGGCGTTCACCAAGAGTTTTTACGGTGGCTGGTGAGATTGTCGGAGAGCTTCGAAAAGTGACATGGCCCACCCGAAAGGAGACATCACAAGCGTCAGTGGTGGTTATCATTTTGGTAATCATTTGTGCCATCTTTTTGGGTTTGTTTGACTTTTTCTGGTCTTGGGCTACCAATCTTCTGTTGACATGAGCGTATTTCGACGCTCCGGAACGAGGCGGTAATAAGATGGCTTCGGAGATGCGGTGGTATGTAGTACATACATATTCCGGCCATGAAAATCGAGCGAGACATTCTCTGCTCGAACGAATCAAGGCTCAGAATATGGAAGAGTATTTCGGCGAGGTTCTTCTCCCGACAGAGAACGTAGTCGAAATGCGGAAGGGTCAAAAAAGAACCTCAACGAGAAAGTTTTATCCAGGATATTTGTTTGTCCAGATGATTTTGAATGATCACTCTTGGCACTTAGTTAAATCAACGCCCAAGGTAACGGGTTTTTTGGGAGGGCAAAAACCGAATCCCGTTCCGGATAAACAGATCGAGAGGATCAATACACAGATTTCGGAAGGAACGGTTAAACCGAGGCCTACGATTTCTTTTGAGGAAAACGAAAGCGTCCGAGTCGC
>JAABSF010000144.1 GCA_011390535.1 Deltaproteobacteria bacterium
AGACCACCTCGTCGCCTTCAGCCGACTCTTTATCTTCCACAAGCTCCCCTTCGCCATCCTTTTTCGCAACATTCCCAGCCGGCTCAACTACAGACGCTCCCTTTAAAGAAACACCCTCGCTTTGCCCTTCGGAGTCAGCAACATCTTCTTCGCCTGCGTCGGAAGAGTCGATCTTGGAGCTAATATCTCGAATTTTCGCCATTAATTCAGGATGTTCACCGAACTGTTTTTTTAAATCGGTGAGCATATCAAGTGCATCTTGATATAACTCCTGGCTGATAAAAAATTCAGTCTCCTCTATCTCATCCCGCAGCGCTTCAAGCCGTTCCTGAGTTAAGGCGGGTTCGGGTTCACCTCCTTCTGAATTCCCTGAACCTTCTCCGGACAAAGTATTTTTATCCAAAACATCCGATTCATGTGCTTCTTCAGGTTCCTCCCAACTGTCAGCCAGCCCTTGCAGGTCTCCCAACATATCCGGTTTAGGCGCTTCACTTTCCTCTTTCCCTGTTTCACCTTCCGGCTCTTCTAAAGATGGCACTGCAGCCGGCTTCTGGGAATCATCAACCTCCAGATCCCCAAAATCCACCTCTACTTCAACATCGGCTTCCTGCGAAGTCTCTTTAATCGTTCCGCCTCCCCCAACGGGCGCTTGTTCCCCGGTTGCTTCCTTCAGCTCGGCAATGAGCTGTTGGGCTTCCTCTAATTGATCAAGCTCATCCAATAAATAATCTTCCGAACCAGGCATAGCCCCGGCGCCATCCAACACGGGCTCGTCTTCGGGCGGCCTAAGCACAAGGTCATCTTCGAGGGGAGCTTCGGACTCGGGTTCATCTATGGAATCAACATCCACCACTGCCGTGTCGGGAGCCTCACTCGCTTTGGGCAGCGCCGAGGGAGACAAGAGATCCAATTCATTCTCTAAATCGGCCAGCTCACGCCCCATCTCTTCACTTAGAGGAAACCCGTCACCCACAGTGGAAGGATCCACCTTTTCAGATTCTACCTTTAGCCCCTCTTCTGCTCCTCTGCTCTCGTCTTCCAAACCCCAATCATCATCATCAGGCAGGTGGATCTCATCATAGCCGTCATCATTATCATCGTCATCAGCGGAAAAAGCCTCCATACCCCCCTGAGTGGTCGCGATAAATTCTTCACGATCATCACCTCCAAAAGGCTCGACATCTGCTGTTGATTCCATGGTAGGCTCAGCCGGCCCAAAAGAGATCTCTCCAATACCCTCCAGATCTACTACATCTTCCCCACCCCAATCTTCATCTTCAAGTAACCCCAACCCATCTAAATCCTCTATAGAATCATCCACCGTATTTGCATCCTTGAACCCATCGCCCAAAGAACGCCTCCTCAAATGGGACAACCCCTCAACCTTGCTGACGCTGATCTCTTGAGTCGCAAAAGTAGGTTGCATAGTCTCGGCCTCAGCCTCTATGTCTTCCAGTATGCGAAGCCCACTCAGCTCGGAAAAATCATCTCCTTCGGGACCATCCGCATCAGCCACAGCGGCCATGATGTCTTCCGTGGATCGCCCGGTCAACTCCCCCAACTCTGCGGCCACCTCTTCATTGTCCGGCACCAACTGAAGCGCGCGATCCAATAAACTGATTGCCGTCTCCGGTTCTTCTTCTTGAATGGCCCCCGAGACAACCCGATACTCCGACACTGCTTCCGGGATTCTTCCTGCGTCGGCGAGCAACTCTGCATAACGGATTCGTGCAACTAAATTATTTGGATAGGTGGCCAGAAACCCTTGGATGTGCTCAATTGCTTTATCATACAGATTATATTTAACAAATGCATCTACGTCCTGTAAAATATTCTCGACCTCTTCGGATTCATTGCTTAAATCCTCCGTCTCCACGATAGCATCGGGATCGATCTCCTCAATCTCCTCAATCTCTTCGATCTCGTCAATCTCTTCGATCTCGTCATAGTCGATCTCCCCACCCGTCTCAGGAACCTGCGCTGATGCCTGAACCGGCGCCGCGGTGGCTGCAGGTTGCGACGGGACATCTTCGACCGCCGCTCTCCCTTCCAATTCTCTCAGCGCCTTCTGTGCCTCTTTGTCATTCGGAGCCAACCCCAAGGCTTTCCGATAGGTCTTTCGGGCACCCTCTCTATCCCCCCTCACTGACAGGACTTTAGCCAACTCTTTTAAAATAGTTGCTGCCTTGTCCCCTTGCTTCAGCCCTTGAAAAGACTCAGCCAATAGATTCAAAGTCTCGACACCTTGGGAATCAGCTTTAAACGCAGCCTGCAATTTCTGCAATGCGCGACGAGGTTCATTCATCGCAAGGTACCTGCGCGCAAGCTCTTTACTGACCTCGACGTTTTCCGGGTCGTGCCATAAAAGCCGCTCGGCGACTTTTATGTAATCTTGAGGACGCTCTCCAGACCTTAACAACCGTGCCGCCACTGTAAACTGCTCCACAGCTTCTTTTCGTTTATTCTCCCGCGAGAAGCTCTCAGCTAATCTTATCCGCAACGCGACATTTTCGTCGTCCAAAGAGACCATCTCCTGAACAACCTCACGAGCCTCGTCTTGTCTCTCCATCTTAATTAAGGTTTTATAGAGCACCTCCAATTGTATGAGAGCGTCGTTAATCAACTCTTTTTGCCGGAAGAGCTCCGCCAGTTTCTTATGAACCTCCACATCTTGAGGGGCCAGCTTTAAAACCTGCTTGAAGACCGCTATGGCACGAGTTTGAAAACCTTGCTCCATATATGCTTCGGCTACCTGCCGGTAAGTCGCTGCTGCATCCTTCAGCGCTCCTTTATTTACAAGAAGATCCCCAATCTTGAGCCTGACACGGATATCCTTGGGATCAGCCTGAACAATTTTCCGGTATTCTTTGATCGCTTTGTCCAGCTGTCCCTTTTCGATGAACTTCTGTGCCGCTTTGATTATATTGTTCTTGTTTATGGCCAAGTTTGAAGCGCCTTGAGGTGTTGTTACCGTTGTTCTTCCAATCCGAACATACCTTCCATATATATGGAAGACATAATTACCGATCTTTTAATGGATTTTTGCCGACCAGTCAACCAACAGCAATTCCGACTTCGCACTCAAATCCAATTCACGTTATCGATTGTAATCCGAACATGGAGAGCACAGGCGGAAGAATTACATACAGTCGGCACCGGTTACTTGATCGAATTAATATATCATGTATGCATGTTAGAAAAAATTTGTCGACGCACCTTTTTTGTGTCCTAACATATCAACACCATAGCTAAGACCTTGGTTTTTTTTCGCGAGTGGTGGGAGAGAAAAAAACAATGAAAAACGATGGTATCTTTCCGCGGCAAAATCTCATCCGAAAGATAACCTGAAAAACGGAGTTTTTCTGTAATGAAAAGATTTTGTCACATAACGGGTGAAGCAGCGATTTTGGGGCTATTGGTGTTCAGTTTTATCGGCTGCGGGGGCAAGAAAAAAGAAAAGAATTGGGCAGTTGAAAAAGTCGAGCTTACACCTCGAAAAAGCCTCGCCGGAAAAATCGAAGAACCCCCGATGTTTAAAAAGCTGAGCAAAGCCGCTGCGATGAGAGACAAACCGGAGCTGGATGAACCGTTTGTATGCGTTTGGCCCCTGGATGAGCTGGATGTAACCTCCCCATATGGACACCGGAGGCACCCCGTTGTAGGCACTATTCTATTTCACAAAGGCGTGGATCTCGCTGCTCCCAGAGGAACGCCGGTTATGTCAACCGGTCCGGGAATCGTCGAATACGCCGGCACTCTTCCCCTCACAGGGAAAACAGTAATAGTGGCACACAGGGGCAACATTCAGAGTCTATATGCACACCTTGAAGAGATATTGGTCTGGGAAGAGATGGTGGTGGATAAAGGCGCCGCGGTAGGGCTAATCGGCTCCACCGGGCGCTCAACGGGTCCACACCTGCACTTTCAGATGAATCTAAACGGGAAATCCGTAGACCCGACCAACCTTCTGGGGACGGTGGTGGATCCCGATAACAACCCCGACCCTAACACCACACCTTAGGGTTGTCTCATGCTTTTTGTTCCTTACAATGTAAAAAGACACACATTGCAAGTCGAAAAACAAAAATAAGCAAATCCAAATAGTAGGGAACAAATGACAAAAGATTACAAACTGAAAAAAGAAGAAAAAAAAGAGCTTTTACAAATAGCAAGATCCACTCTGGAAGAGAATGCGGCGAAAAACACAATCCCACCCGTGAAACCGCACAACGAGACTTTAGTTAAAAATGCAGCCGCTTTTGTAACACTGAAAACAAAAGACGGACGCCTACGAGGTTGCATCGGGACTTTCAGTGCCGACACCCCTCTATTTAAAACAGTTCAGAACATGACCTTAGCCGCCGCCTTCCAGGATCCACGATTCCCACCGGTCATGGAGCATGAAACGAAAGATCTCGTAATAGAGATCTCTGTTCTCTCCCCTCTACAGGAGATCTCAGCTGATGAAGTGGAAATTGGAGTTCATGGTTTATTTGTAACACGGGGATCCCTGAGCGGGGTACTGCTCCCTCAAGTTCCGGTGGAATTAGGTTGGAACCGATCCACTTTCCTGCAGGAGGTCTGCCTAAAAGCCGGCCTGCCACCCAACGCTTACACCCTCCCTGATACCAAGCTAGAGGCGTTCACAGCAGATGTCTTTACTGAAGAACAATAAAACAGAAACAGAAATCATTGGGAGAGCCCGAAACAGTTGTGAAGAGCTGTGGCCGCACCGCAAAGATCCTCGCTTCTCACTAGACATGAAATGCTCGTGTGCGAGTCGGCCGACTGATGAATCTCTATCCCTGAAGCGGTGAGGCTCTCGACTATAGAAGCCATGACCCCCGGGACTCCTCTCATACCCGCCCCAACGGCAGAGACCTTGGCGAACCCTTTTTCGATTCTTACATCCAGATCAAAGCTCTTTAAAAGCTTCTTCGCGGACTCAGTCTTAGCCTCCTTTATTGTAAAACACATCTCCTGCGGTGAGACATTTATAAGATCCAAACTGATCCCCGCCTCGGCCAACGCCTTTAAAACTTCCAACCTTTTTCCGGCGGTGACATCTCCCGTGGACACCTTCACCTGAGCCAGTTCGGTGATATGAGCTATACCCGACACCACAGTGTCTCCTTTTATGGGGATCCCTTCAACAAGCTTCAACCGATCAGCTATGAGTGTCCCCTCATCATGGGAAAAAGTATTCCGAATCCACAGCGGCACCCCGCCCTCTGTGGCAATCTCCGCGGCCCTGGGGTGGATAACCTTGGCGCCCAAATGAGCCATCTCACATACTTCACGATAGGTAAGGCGCTTTACGCGGGTAGCGCCGGACACGACCCTGGGATCGGCAGTCATTATCCCATCTACATCGGTAAAAACCTCAACCTTTTCAGCTTCCAACGCACAACCAAGCGCTGCAGCGGTAATGTCGCTCCCGCCTCTCCCTAAAGTAGTGACACAGCCTGTATCACTCACTCCCTGAAAACCGGCTACCACAACAACCTGACCAAGATGCAAGCGCTCCAGGATCCTGTCGGGCCGCACCCGGCGAATATGCGCTTCGCCGAAGTTTCCTCCGGTCTGAATCCCCGCTTGTCTCCCCGACATTGCACAACTCTCGCACCCCTCTCCTCTCAGAACCCCGGCAAACACCACCGCCGAGATAATCTCGCCGCATGATAGCAAAAGGTCCATTTCTTCGGCCATTGATCCGGCGATCTCTTCACTCATAAGCCCGATCAGTGTGTCGGTAGAGTAAGGATAGTCCGCACCCCTCCCCATGGCCGACACCACCACAACTACGCCGTAGCCGGTCTGAACCGCTTCTTTAACCTTCCAAGCGGCGTGTCTCCGGTTTTCTTCCGTGTCCAAAGAGGTCCCGCCGAATTTTTGAACCAAAATCTTCACCTAAACGACTCCTTGACTAAACAACTCTTTGACCAAACGACCCGTGAACCGGTCCCGGCCGCTAGACGAAAGATGCCGGGCCAAAGCTCGTTTGTCTTATAAGCAATGCGGTCTCACCTGCAATACAAATACTCTGCGATCTGCACCGCATTCAATGCCGCTCCTTTCCGGATCTGATCTCCCGCCACCCAAAGATTCCAACCTCTCTCCACTGTCGGATCCTTCCTCACCCTACCCACCGCCACCTCATCTTTCCCTGACTCCGTCAAGGGCATTGGATAACCGTAACCATCCGGATCGTCAACCAATCTGACCCCGGGAGCGCTAGACAAGAGCCGATGCACGTCTTCCAACCGGCAATCTTCACGAACCTCGATATTAAGAGACGCGGCGTGACATCTAAAGACAGGCACCCTGACATTCGTCACTGTTATTCGCAGCTCCGGCAAAGAGAGGATCTTTCGGCTCTCATTGACCATCTTCCATTCTTCTTTTGTGTAGCCCATCTCTCCAAACACATCTACATGAGGGATTAGGTTGAAAGCGAGAGGATAATGACGCCGGGCGGAGACAAAAGGAAACACTTGGGGCTCAACATCTTTTCCCTCTAAAATGGAGGCAGACTCAGCTTTCAATGCTTCTATTCCTTTGGCCCCCGCCCCTGAAGCTGCCTGATAGGTAGAGACAACAATACGCTGAAGACCCAAAGCGTCGTGAAGCGGTTTGAGAGCTAGTAAAACAATGATGGTAGTGCAGTTGGGGTTTGCGATTATTCCTTCATGTTTCTCTGCCTCAGGACCGTTCACCTCGGGTATCACCAGAGGCACTCTATCATC
>JAABSF010000145.1 GCA_011390535.1 Deltaproteobacteria bacterium
TGGCCCCCTCCGGGGAGGCGATCAGCAGGTTTCGCGAGGTCCATGAGGTCTTAACCGCTTTCGAGCGTATGAAGACGGGGTTGCGTTCATTCCAGAAGTATGTGCCTCTGCAGCTTGTCCGGATGCTGTTACGGCGTCAGATCGAGCCAAAGTTGGGTGGAAAAGAGCGGGATTTAACCGTATTATTTTCAGATATTCGGAATTTTACCACAATCGGAGAAGAGCTTGGACCTCAAAAGCTCGCAGAGAAACTGGCGGTTTATCTCACCGCCATGACCAGATCCATTCAAGCTCCGGAATCTAAGGGCACTGTGGATAAATATATCGGTGATGCAGTGGTTGCTTTTTGGAACGCTCCTGAGGATGTATCGGATCACCCTGGGAAGGCTTGTTGTGCAGCTCTGGAAGGATTGCGAAAGATAGAAGAGATATCCCAAAAGGATGAAGAGTTTCCGGACTTTTTTACGAGAATAGCTATTCACACGGGGAGGGCTATTGTAGGACATTACGGGTCCGAA
This sequence comes from Deltaproteobacteria bacterium, assembly GCA_011390535.1. Classification (GTDB taxonomy): domain Bacteria; phylum Myxococcota_A; class Polyangia; order HGW-17; family SLPX01; genus SLPX01. Next base: position 519 of record JAABSF010000145.1, read on the forward strand.
GAACATGTCGCCTACACTTGCATAGGTGATGACGTCAATTTGGCTGCTCGTTTGGAGGGGCTGAACAAGATTTACGGTACGAAGATATTGATTACACAAGCTGTGCTGGATAAAATTGAGGATCGGTTTTTGGTGCGCAAGTTAGATGCAGTTGTAGTCAAGGGAAAGAGCAGGGCGGTAACCGTTTATGAACTGATTGGTAAGAAAGGGGATGTGGCTGAAGGTCTTATCCGTAGCGTAGAGCTTTACGAGGAAGGGCTGGAGTTGTACCGGCAACGTAGATGGGGTGAAGCCATAGAGAAATTTATCAAGTCAAAGGAGTTGCGGCCTGATGATCTTGCAGCGTCGGTGATGATCGAGCGTTGCCAACGTTTTGAAGAGTCTCCGCCGGACAGTAATTGGAATGGGGTTCACATCTACGAGACAAAATGAATCTCTTACCGGTTTGGAAACTGATCTTTGGATCCTCACTGGACGGCAGGGATTATCACCTCAAAGCGACCATCCTCCAAAGTCTCTCCTTCTCCTAAATAGAATGCCGGGGTTTCACAAACATCGCTTTCGATACATGATGTTGATACCATGTAGACTTTTACATCGAAACCGGTTACAGGGGCGCCCTCTTCATCTACCAATCTCCCCATCAGGAGCCTGGCCTCAGGGAATTCTATATTCAGAGTTCTGGAGATATCTTGTTTGATCTCCACATCTGAAAACAGCCACCTAGGCATATAGCTTTTTGAGGCTGGAACAAATTCAAAGTCGTAGAACCCTGGGTCCAGCTTCATAAAAAACTCTCCGTTTTCGCCGGTTGTCTGGGTGGGTCTAATCCCGAGATTCGTCATGAGAGAAGCTGGGGTTCCATTGTTATTTTCCGTTGTAGATGCGCGCGCGTTTATCGTTATGTTTGACAATGGTGTCCCTGATGAATCCACCACATTCCCCACCACCTCGGTTCTCAGGTCCAACTCCAAGTCGGCTCCTGTGCCTCCGCAGCGGCTGACTGTGAGGTTTGAAATCTTGGATGAGTATCGTGAATCCATCGGGGATATAATATTTACTTCGTATTCACGGGTATTTTGGTTCAACCCTGGTATGAGGTTCACTCGAATCTGTCCGGTTTCGTCACTTGTAGCGTTCATTGAAACCATACCATCATCATTTGTACCACCGCCCACGTGGGTGGTAAAGTTCACCACCGCTCCGCTCACCGGCTCACGCACACCTGCGCCCGATTTTCCCATAACTTTGTAAACATATTCACAAGGGGTCAGGAGCGCCGGATACGTGAAATCTTTCTCGCCTTCACTGGAAAGCTCAACGCTTAAACCGGGGGATTCAGCTCCGATATCTTCCAGATAAAACTGTATTGTGGGGCGAAACGACGGTTCTTCCACAGGATACAACTCTAACACGTAATCTCTCTTGCCCAGAGGTATGGCCAACATGAATTCTCCACTCTCATCTGTGGTGTTGCTGACAGTGGAACTGTAAATTCCTGCTTCATCTCTCATGTGAGCTTGGAGGCCGGACACCCCGTTACCCATGGGGTCAATGACTCTCCCTGTGGCTGTTAGATATTCACCTTCCAGATCAAACAAGAACGTAGGATCGGTGTCGTCATTTACTGCAATATCCCTTATCACCAATGGGGGGAAAACCCTTGCGAAGTATTCCTGTGGGGTGACCCGCATGGTGTAGCTGTCGTTTTTGGGTACGTGGAGATCGAAGCTGGTGTTCTTTTCTCCTTCTCGTTCACCAACTGTCATATCCAAAGAGACCGAGGTATTATAAAGAACCTTTGGTCTCCCGGGGATACGTGAAGCTCGCCAAACAGATACTTGGGCGTCAAAAATATCAAATCCACTCCCATCGATAGCGTAGTCGATGACGCTCACTTTACCGGCTACGTGCGCCGGCCGTCTATAAACCAGCTTCACCGTACCATCTTCTATAAATTCCATGTTTTGGGGACCAAACTCAGTCCTAGTGCGCTGAAATGTGGAGTCTTCCTTGGATGTTGAACTAGGGATCACTTCGATGGCAAGGTTCATTGATGGCGTTGCTGCATGAAAACAGTAGCCGTTCAATGAGCACAGCTGCCCATCTGCCGGGCAGTCGGAGTTAAACTCACATGTAGGTGGTTCGTTGTATGAAGAAAAGGTTGGGTCCGCTCTGCAGCCTGTAATTATCAACATGGCTATCAAGAGAAGACCAGGGTAGACCCCTTTAATAACTGAACGTTTATGCTGGAAAAGCCTCCTGAAAAAGAGACTTTTCCAGTTTTTCTTAACAAAATACTTCATATTATTACCGTTAACTTCAAGTAAAACTTTAACTAGTTAATCCTAAGGTGCTAAACATGTTACTCTTATTCTGATTTCATCCGTAAACCCTGTCAAGGAAGCGCGGTATTCAGGACTCACTAAATTACTGTCCCAACCTGCTGCAATGACCAGGTCAACCATGCGAACCCTGCCCGGCAAAATGTCTTCCGTGCAGGGCGATATTTGTTCCAAAGAAATAATTCTTATTTCGGAATCTGAAGCCAGCGCATCCTCTTGAGTTATGTCTCTCTCATATACTTGAGGGCTTGGATTCTGGGGGTCATAGTCGATGAATATCCTCAACTTAACGGTGTCTTCAGGGTTAGGTTCCCACACTGCCAGTTTAATGGGTAGCTCTGGTGGATGTTCTCCCTCTTCCGGAAGCACCAGATCATAGGAAAACAGAGGTTCAGTTCGTGAGCGGTCGATTCTTGGTTCGGTGTTTGGTGATTCGCTCTCTGTTTCCAGCGTTGTGGGCCAGACGCACGCTCCGAATCCGCCGAGTGTGGATGTAACCAAAGTAGTCATAATGCAAAACCAACTCATTACACTGAAACTGATGCAAGAACTGAACCGATTATGTATATTTTGCAAAAAGCTTGTCATATCATATATTTAAATGCGCAGCGGTGACTCTTGTATCTGGTAAAACCTGACAGTAGCGCCATGCTGTTTCACTATAGTGAAAAAATTTCATACTGCTAATAGTTGCTTTGTCGATTATCGTCACTCCTCCACACGCTTCATTTTTTCTTCTTTTTCCAAGTGTCGGAAAATAGTTCTGGGGTCAACGTTAAGATCTTTTGCCGTTTTTGTTCGGTTACCGTTGTTACGTGCGAGAATTTCATTGATGTAGTTTCTTTGAAAATCCTCTTTTGCTTCGGCAAGAGGTTTTATTGGTTCCATAACATCCGCCGTGAGGCCGAGATCCTCCGGGCCCAGCAGATTTTTGTCTGAGAGTACAACCGCCTTTTTTATGTGGTTTTCAAGCTGACGAATATTTCCAGGCCAATCAAATTTTTTCATGGCGACCAATGCGTTTGGCGAAAATCCCCTGACTTTGCTGTTCAGCTCACCAGCGTATTTGTCCAAGATAAATTTTGCTATCAAGACGACATCTTCTCCCCTTTCTTTCAAAGGCGGGAGGAAGATATTCACTACATTCAATCTGTAATAGAGGTCTTCTCGGAAAGCTCCTTTTTTTATCTCATCTTCCAGGGTTTTATTTGTGGCCGCGATGACCCTGATATCCACATGTTCGGGCTGTGTCGCTCCCACCTTGGTGACGATATGCTCTTGAAGTGCTCGCAAGAGCTTTACCTGCAGGTTGAGAGGTAATTCACCAACTTCGTCCAAGAACAATGTACCCTTGTCTGCTTGCTGGAACCTGCCGGTTTTGGTGGCAACAGCTCCGGTAAAAGCCCCCTTTACGTGACCGAAGAGTTCTGATTCAAGCAGGTTTTCCGGTATTGCTCCACAGTTGATGGTTATAAAGGCCCCGGATGTACGATTGGAACGTTGATGGATTTCTCTCGCTATGAGCTCTTTGCCTGTCCCAGTCTCTCCGGTGATGAGAACTGAGATATCCGTGCCGGCTATCTTATCCACTTTCCTGTAGATATCTTGCATCGCGGGGCACGCACCGATGATCTCTCCATACATTATTTTATCGAGTCGCTGGGAGAGCTGCTCTTTATCGAATTTAAGCTCGTTGACCAGCAAGGCGTTTCTGATTAGCAAGGACGCCTGTGAGGAAAAAACAGTAAGTATTTCGAGACTATCCTCTTCAAAGAGATCGATTACATTGTGATTTCCAACGTAAATAACCCCTATAAGGCTGCCTCGCTCCAGGAGAGGGACACACATCACCGATTGAAGCTTAAGGTTTATCACCGACAAGGAACTGGAGAACTCATCATCGGATAATGCATCTGAAATAATCAGGGGCTTTCGAGTTTTTATGACTTTATCAATGATACTGTCAGAGAGTTGACTCACGGCGTCCGCTATGTTTTCCCGGCGGAGGTTTCTGGCAACTCTTATTTGGGGGGTCTCTCCTTCCATAAGGATCAGAAAACCACGATCAGCGTTGGTGATCTCAATCACCATGTCCATGAGCTTTTCCAGGAGACTGTTAATCTCGTAATCGGTCAGGAGCTTTTGGGAGAACTCATAGAGTTTCTTGTAGCTGTTCACCTCCACCATTGTGGTCCCGGCTTCGGTCTCTTCTGTGGGGATATCCTGAATGTGAAACTCCAGCTCAACGCCGCCGATTCGAATCTTATCTCCTTCTTTCAGCCTATGTTTTCGTTTCTTTCGGCCGTTGATATGCATTGGGTTTTGTCTCGTCAACGGCTTGATATTGTAGTGTTTTCCGTCGTAGTGGATATGTGCGTGGGTGTCTCCAATCAATGGGTCGGGGATGACTATATCGTTTTCCCTTACTTTGCCCAGAGATGTAATTTTTTTGTAGAGATGGTAGACTTCCGGGGTTTTTCCCGGTACCAGCATTCTCAATGACGCCATATTTTCAACCTCTCGCTCCGAAACAGAGACAAATCGCTCATTTTATTCCAGTGGCTGCAGTGTTTTGTTTTTTATTCGATCAAACCTGCTGTCCTGTCTAATTACCCAGGCTTACAGTAAATTCAAAAATCAAAAGAGACGCCTATTCCCCCTCCTCCAGGCAGCGGAGACGGGTGGATTTGTAGTCTTTTCCACAATTTCCTTTTGGATCGAGCCTTCTGGATTTTCGTGCTCTCGGTTTCGGGTTCCTCAATGTTTACGGGCTTTGTCTTCACAGTACGTGACTTATAGCTTATGAGAGCCTCAATAATTCCTGCGGCGGCTACCCCTATGAAAAGACTACCGGTTGTTATCTGTGAGATCTGAATATTTCGCGCCCGGCGGATTGATTTCTCATCGTCCCTGACAGTGCTACCAGGTCCGTTCCGAACCCATGGGGTTTCCGCCAATATGTAGCTCGTTAGATTGGCCAGTACCAGCGCTGTCTCCAATGAGAAGAATATCCAGCCTTTGGTTTTGTCGCCGTTATTAAACTGGCCTACACCAAAAGGTATAAAGCTGAGCCAAAGTGGCCGCTCAATAATTGTTGTCACTACAGCGGAATCCTTTAATTTCCGTATTCGGGTCTTAGCTGATGACAATTTCTTTCTGCAGATTTCAAGCTCTCGCGTTTGTCGTATTCGAATCTCTTGAGGTTTGCTTTTCAGCTTATCTTTTATGCTTTGAAAAAATTCTATTACCCCAGCGGGGTGGACGGCAGCGTTTAACTCGGCGTTGGGTTTCATGCCCAAGAGCACAAGAAACGAAGCCTCGGAAGCTTTAGGCTTTTTCAACCACCAATAGGAAATGCCAAGCATTTTATACGCCTCAGCCTCTTCTTTTTCAGACGACAAGATGCTCCTAGGTTCCACCAGGGGCCTGACAAGTTTGATCACCTTTTCATGGTTTTGATTGAGGAACTCACCTCGTGCTTCCTCCAGTTTTGGGTGTATCTGGGCACTTAGGTCACCGGCTGTCAGGCAGACGACTGAGAATAAAATGAAAGCATAAGTAGACGGTGCGAGGCCCCTTTTATATCGCGGTCTTATTTGATGCTCGTTATTCTGCACGTAACCTTGAAAATTTCCCTGTAGCTGGAGTCAAACCTTCTTTTAAAAACCCATTGCGGACGTGTGAGAGATTATTCACATTAAATCTCGTTTAACTCAACCTGTATTTTTCGGGTTCTACCTGCTTTGAGTTCGATTTTTTTTTGCCAGGTATGATAATTAGTTGCAGAGACTTTGACCAGCACTTTTA
>JAABSF010000146.1 GCA_011390535.1 Deltaproteobacteria bacterium
GGTGACGGACCGGTATAACTGCGGAGAGTGTGGGAACGGATGTCTTGACGGGGAGGTGTGCAGCGGAGGGAGCTGCGAGATATCATGTCAGAGCGGGCTGACTGACTGCGATGGAAGCTGTGTGAATCTGGTGACGGACCGGTATAACTGCGGAGAGTGTGGGAACGGATGTCTTGACGGGGAGGTGTGCAGCGGAGGGAGCTGCGAGATATCGTGTCAGAGCGGGCTGATAGAGTGCGACGGTCTATGTATAGACCCTGAAACCAATAACCATTACTGCGGAGCCTCGGATGACTGCCTGGGTGCAAACTCAGGGGTGGATTGTACGCCGAATGGTGCGTGCTACGAAGGGATGTGTTATCTAATCAATACCCTTGAACCTGTTGCTTGCTCAGAGCTTATTACTGAAATGGATGTGTGGGGGCTGACTTCCAGGGGAATCGATCTTCGTCCTTATACAGGAGGTACGCTAAAATGGATAGGTTGTCCTGGAAATGGCTGTGTGCCAAGTAGTTTTTATTGCTCGGATACTCCTACAGGAATCGCTTTCGGGACAACAGGTAGTACCTTGCGTGCGCTGGTGGATCCTGGAAACCAGCTCGGTGATACGATACCTGCTTCATACAGTGGTTGTTCCAGCTCCACTAACCCCCACTCAATCAGCAATGCACCGGATTCGAACCACAACGGAATGCCCGGTTGTCCGGCGGACTTTCTATGTCGCGCTCTTGGTTATACAACAGGGGTAATAGTGCGGGAGGATGTCGGTAATTCTTGTCCCGAGCCTCATGCCATTTCACCTACTGAATGGACATCTGATTTTGTAAGTTCGAGTGGTCATGGTGCTGAGTATGAGTGTGTTTTTTAAAACATTTTTTTCGGCTGGGTTGATCCTTCCTTTCGATTTCAATTGACGGCTGGAAAACATGAGTGTTCAATGTCGGGGCAGGTTTGTTTAAGGAAGACACTCTATACTTGAGTGATACTTGAGTGATACTTGAGTGGCTGCGTTCTAGTAAGGTTTGTCGGGTTCCAGTGCTGTTTCCAGTGCCTGGGTGTTCTCAAGGCTCACATTTAGAAATCGGAGTTTGAAAATGTTAAAGAAGTTGTTTTGGGTTTCTATGCTTGCGTGTTGTTTTGTTGTTGGTGGATGTAAAGATTCGGGAGACAAGACCGATGAGAAGTCTGCCGGTGCATCGGCAGGGGAGGGGGAGAATGTTGACGAAGGAGGAAGAAGAGGAAAGGGGCGGAGACGTGGTAAGGGACGAAGGCGGGGAAGGGGCGGAGGGCCTGGAAAAGGTCGTGAGATGGTTAAAACAGATCTCTCATCACAAGGTGATGCATGGAAAGGGTATTCTATTATGGCGCCCGCCGGCGGTAAGGTGATGCAGGATCTTGGAAACATTCGGGTAGCCGCTGGTAGGAAATTTGATGTTATCTTGAGCAAGAAGACAAAGGATTTTGCTTCTTTCAAGGAAAACAAAAAGAAAGGTGTAGAGACGAACAAGGGGACATTGACGTTCAAAGTGGAGAAGCCTGAGATGTTGGAGTGGAAAGCGGAGTATCCGGATTTCACTACCTATGGATTTAGGCAGCTGATAGATGTGGATGGCGAAAAAATTGGTTGTTGGCCCATGCACGATGTAAACAACAAAAGAATGCTGAAGGTTTACAAAGAGGCGTGTAAAACCATAGCTAAAGAATAGAGAGGATATCCTGTGAAGATGGGAGATTGTCTTTTATTATAGATCGTTCTGATTTTGATTCGATGGTGTTTGTTTTTTGATTAGGTAATTGATTGATGAGGTCACAGAGGTAAACATGGGAGAAGTAGAATCTCTCCGAAAAGAGTTGGGTAGGTTGCTCGCTGATCTGGATTTTTTGGATGTCCATCAGAGGCTGAAGGCCGGAAACATTTTCACAATCCTCAAAATGGAGTACGTGGCCGCTAAGCATTCGGCCTTTTTGGCGTGGCTCCTTGATCCCAACGAAGATCATGGTCTGGCTGATATGTTTCTTAAGCGGTTTCTTTCGGCTGCATTGATGAGCCCTCCACCTGATCATGGAAAGCCTGCTGAGGAGATCAGCCCCATTCCGTATGAAGCGGTTTACGATAAAATGCTGAAATGGGATAGGATGGATGTTCTATCCGCTGATCTGAGGGAGACAAATGTCCGCACCGATGTGTATCGTTGTTCCGATGGACGACAGGTTGATATATGTATCTGGAACGAGGCTTACACGTTTGTGGTCTATGTAGAAAATGTGATCAAACCTCAGCATTCATGGCACATGAGAAACGGGCCGGTTTGCAACGGCAAAGAATATCACAGCGAGCGGTGTCTTTTGGATTTATACTCCAGATGGGGGTCGGAGGAAGGCGGGGGATATGAGCTGCTCCCGGTATTTCTGAGCCTTGGAGATGTAGAACCCCGCGAGACGAGGTGTTTTCACAGAATAGACTATACCTGGATGCCTGCCTTCTTGGAGAAGTTGATAAAAGGGAGGGGCGTATCCCGCGGAGCTAGGGAGCTGATTCAGGATTTTTGTGAATGGCTGAGGTTTGAAATGCCGGCCATTTTAGATCCGTCATTCCACGAAAAGATGACGAGGCTGGGAAAAGAATACGGGAGAGCCCTTTGCCGGATGTGGTTGCATGTCTCACAATGTAACGGTTGCGAGGCAGATGATGTGTCCATTGCCTTTCATGATGTTTACAGAAGGCATGGAGCTACAGTGGATTATATGGCGGATTTGGCAGAATCCATTCCGCGTGAAGGTGTCTCGGCGATTAAGTCGAATGTGGAAGGTGTGTTGGATGACGGAGACGCTGTTTTTTTAGAAGGTCCTTCGAGCCTGTGCGTTTACTCGAAAAAGTGGCGATTTAATGGTGCACAGGAAGAAAGTTACGGCGGTGAAATCTTTACCTCTCTTTGCAGCCGAACCACAGGAGTGATTCTTTATCCCGAGTCTTGTGCAGGGTTTATTAACAAAGCTATACGTCAAGCCGAAGTGGTTGCAAAGGAAATGGGTTTGGAGTGGAGGCAGCCGGGGCGGATGGGTCGGATCAGCCCTATCGTTTTTTATGAATACGACGAAGTCAGCCCTGTGGAATGGGCGGCTGATTTTGTTAGGCTATACAACTTCCTAGACGAGGTTTTTAAAAGGCTGCATCGCCCCTGAAACCCCTTAGCAGTTTTTGAAACCGGTTGAAATCAATTAAAAGTGAATTGCATCGAAGCTCTTAATGAATGAAACGGAGAACTCCCTCCTTACTCCATTAAAAAAAGGCTGTATTTTAACGTTTAACCCAATGTACGATCCCGTGAGCTCCTGTTATCGAACCACCGGTCATCAGCGGTGACAACCAAACTAGGACTGCGCTGGTTTCGCCTTGCTCCACTGCAAACTCCAGCTCTCTTGAGGTGAAACTGCTTTTCTTCAAAACTTGTTCGAGATCTTCTTTGAGTCCGGGAGCGAATTTCCCCAGGCGAGTCTTAAACAAGTTCCGGCCTATGAGACGATTCATTCTCTCTTTCACGAAAAGTTCGAAGCTTTTGTTTGCCAGAGTGATTTTTCCATCCAAGTCTACAGCGAACATAGGGAGCGGGTTGGAGTCAACCATGTTTCTGCAAGTGGCGTCCCCCGGGCGTCTTGTCCCCAAAACCTGAGGTGTGTCTCGTCTTCGTCTGAAGATGCCCATTTCAGATATGAGATTGATCAGGAGCTCATTAAAAACAGCCACGCTTTCGTGCCGGGCAGAGGGTGTCTTTGAGAGGCAGTGTAAAATGAGATCATCAAGGGCTTCGTTGATCATGGGATCATTATTTACCATCGACGGGTGAGTTGGAGAAATCGAGAGATGAGCATCCAGAATTTGTGGAACACTGCCGTCAAATGGCAGCTTTCCCGTCAAGACTTCGTAGAACAGCACGCCCAGGGAATAAAGGTCTGATTTCTCATTGGGGGGCGCACCGCAGATTCTCTCGGGAGCCAAATATGCCGGTGTTCCTGTGAGTTGATCGTCGGAGCTTGCACACTGAGACAGAGATATTCTGCTCAGACCGAAATCGAGCATTTTTACCAAGTTTTTTCTTCTATCTCTGTGCCCTGTACTGCGTGTCAGAAATATGTTCTCGGGCTTGATGTCTCCATGGACCACCCCGCTGCTGTGCATGAACTGGAGAGCCTCAGCGGTTTGTTGAATAATGTCGCAGCTTGTCTTAACGTCCAGCTTTTCGGTTTTCTCTAATCTTTCGGCCAGGCTCTCACCGTGCAGATACTCCATGACGATGAATGCACCTCTACTCTTGTCTTCACCGAAATCAGTAATTGAGACAATATGGCGATGCTCCAGGGAGCTCGCCAGACGTGCTTCCGAATAAAACATCTCTCTAACACGTGGGCTTTCAGACATTTCAGAGTGAAGGATTTTCAACGCGAATATCTTGCCGAGGTCGATGTGACGAACTTTGTACACTTCCCCCATGCCTCCGGCCCCGATGCGGTCCTGGATTTCATAACGGTTCGCTACGAGATTTTGGGATAAGTCGGGTGCGGGCAGATCATCTTCTTCTGCCGCAGGTGTTGAAAGCCGCTCAGTGGGGGAACCCTTGGTATTATCCAAAATATCCTTTTCGGATCCCTCAGGATTTGGTAACTTCGGGACACTGAAGGGGCTGTGTGAGGGTCTTTTCGGGTGTTTCATTCTCAGTTCGGTATAATTGCAACAAAACTTCTGTTCATAAACCGGCGTCTCAAAATTGGGTGCAACTCAGCTATTTTGTTCCTTGTTATCTATATCACCGACTTCTTCTTCTGAATTTGCTCCATAATTTGGAGCCATATTTTCGGCTTGTTTTTCCAATAATTTGGAAAAGGCTATCAACATTCGGCTCATTTCCTTCAAGTTGTCAGATTTTTTCGGATCTTGCGCCGACATCTCCATGCGACTGATTCGACGTTCAACAACAGCCATTCTGCCGCCCAGAGATGTTAAAACCCTCTGTGCTACATCCATTCGGCTCTCCAAATCTTCAGAGCTCTGTGATAGGGCGCGCAACTTTTTGTCCACTACCGACCCAAACCTGTCCTGTAACTCATCCAAATTCTGTGACAAAGCTTTTAGCTCGCTCTCCAGCGTTTCCAGTTTGTCAAGTCTCTCTGTGATTAGACGGTGTTGGTTTTCATGTTCTTTGTTTATCTCAGGCTCGCCGGTTTCACTTACTTCAGCCGTTATTTCCGCATAGGGAGAATCTTCGTGCTCATCATGTGCTTCAGCGGAAACCGCTGCTTCTATTCTATCTTCTGACTCATTTCTATCTTCTGTTTCCCTGTCCGTTTCTGATTCGCTTTTCTCTTCTGATCCGCTTTCCTCTTTTGTATCAATTCTTTTTTCCGTATCACTCTCTGCTCCACGATCAAACTCTGTTGCGTCATCACCCCCTGCTACGTCGCTGTAACTTTCTGCTTCTCTTGTCTCGCTAAAACCGGCCGCCGCTTCTCGGGTGGCCTCTTCCAGTGTTCCGGCGGTGGACTCAGCAGCCATGATTTTGGCTAGCAGGGCTTCACCGTCGAGAGGGGCTTGAGGACCCTTTGTGGATTTTTGACGATTGCTTGGATCCAGTGCGCTTTTAACGCTTTGGAGAGTAAGACGGGTTATCAGCCGCAGTGTCTCCACCACTCCTTCACCTGTAGAAGCAACCGTCTGGGTAGATTGATAGTGTTCAAGATTCAGCCGCTTGGATAATTCTTCAACGCTTATGGCGTTTGGTAGATCTCTCTTGTTATATTGGATAACAACAGGAAGATCTTCCAAATCTATGGATTGCTCTGCCAGGTTTTCTCTAAGATTATTGAAGCTGAACTTGTTCTGTTCGATAAAATCTTCTTGTGAGTCGGCCACAAAAACAATCCCGTCAACACCACTCAGGACCTGTTTACGGGTGTTATTGTAGCGAACCTGACCGGGTACCGTGTAGAGCTGGATTTTTACATCAAAACCGCGTATCTTGCCCAATTCCACGGGCATCCAATCGAAAAACAGGGTGCGGTCGCCGGTTGTATCCAGCACCATCAGGTCACCACGACGGCTCTTATCCATTTGTTGGCTGAGCGTTTCCATGGTCGTGGTTTTGCCGGAAAGACCCGGGCCGTAATACACGATTTTGATTTGCAGTGTTCTGTCTACAGTATCTACAAGAGGCATGTGCCTGAACCTCGTCTTTTATTTTTTTGGCCTTTCCGAAACTCCAAGTCCACGAATCCGCCAAGGTTATCACGAGCACTCTCTCGTCTCAAGAGATATGCATGGACATCTTGGAGCCAAAGTATTTCTGAACTATGAATCACACATATTGTCTCCGAGTCGGTATCACACGGTTCGAAGGTTTTCGGTATCACACGGTCCGAAGATTTAATGAAAAAATGTACATGTAGTTTCATGGGGAAGGCTTTTGGACGGCCGGCTAGACCAAGTCATTTTACCCGAAAGGTCTACTCTCTTGATGGTAATTTGTCTTTGTGCTTGTTCTTTAGGCGATGCCACAACCATTGCCCATCGCGGAAGAGAAAATAACCCACGATGACAATGAAGTAGATGAGCAACGCAAAGTTGAAATAGTGATAAGTCGCCCGACAAGGTGGTTTCAAAAC
>JAABSF010000147.1 GCA_011390535.1 Deltaproteobacteria bacterium
AGAAATACGAAATGTCCCACACCTCCCATACCGACGAAGGTGGAGCAGGATACTGGTGAAGGCTCTCATGGGTCATCGACGAGTGAGGTTGTGGTGACACGAAAACAAGATCCAGCGACGAAAAAGCAGATCCAACAGTTTCGAGAAATGGCGCGGTCCATGTTGAAAGTGCAGCACATCCTCCGGTGGTTTAACAGAACTCGAGGGGAGCGTTCTGTTCTGGAGGCAACTTTCAAAGGGAGGGAGATGTTTTTGAGCCGTAAAGCGTTGGCTATGATGAACGCATACTTGGAATCATTGGGCGATGAAGTTGATCCAAAAGAACGGCTTGCTATGGAGTACCTAAGAGATTTTTTAGCCAAGACGTATATGGAGAGAAAGTTGGCCGGGTTGAATGACGAGCTGAATAATCAGGTCGCTGACATCCGTGTAAAGATCCCCTGGGAAAATATGACGATTTCGTTTAGGGATCTCTCGGGGGCGATATCAAATGAGAATGACCCCCAAAAGCGAAAGAAGTTGCAAGAGCTGAAAGCGGATGTCATTCGTAAGAAGTTGAACCCCATTTTGATGAAGATAGTGGGTAAGAAAAATGAATTGGCTCAGTGGATGGGGTATGCATCCTATTTTGAGTTTTCTCGGAAGCTGAAACGGGTTGATGTGAGTGAGTTGTTGTCACAAGGCCATGCTTTTATGCAGAAGACTCAAGGGTTTTATCAAGATCTAATGAAGCGGGTGGTTAAGGAGAGCTTGGGGAAAGAACTCGAAAAAATGAACAGGAGTGATCATTTACGGCTCATGAGGGCTCCCAAAGCGGAGCGGTTTTTGCCCCGCGAACTGATGATAGCCTCTTTTAAGCATTTTCTGGAGGGCATCGGGTTGGATCTCTCGACCTCTGCAGGGACCCGGATTAAAATAGATGATCTTCCTTTTCCGAAAAAGAATCCACGCGCTGCCTGTTTCAGGGTTGAGGTTCCGAAAGATGTTCGTATAAGCGTCAAGCCTCAAGGAGGGTTTAAGAGTTGGACGACACTCTTTCATGAAGGGGGGCATGCGCTCCATTTTGCTTGGACAAAAGAAAATCGTTTCGAATTTCAGCAGCTTGGAGATTCCACGGCCACAGAAGCTTTTGCAGAGCTTTTCGCCAGAGTCTGGGCTGAACCTAAATGGCTTGAGCGCTACCGCCGTTTTGTGCAGGCTGAGAACAAAAATCGCAAGGCTCACTCAGCCAGGTTGGATTCTCTCAAAAAAAGGGCCTTTTTCCTGACCGCAGAGAAGATGGGAATGGAGTTTTCTCGTGTTCGCAAGAGGCGGCGACCCACCCCTCTCATGAATCGGGCGGACATGGCTTATTTGATAAGGCATCGGCTGGCTTGGGACATGTACCTCTATCGTCGCTATGGCTGGGCCAAGTTGATCTACGAAACCGCCCTTCACGGTGGAGACGAAAGTGTGTGGAGAGGGATATATAAAGGCAATATTTCCAACCGGAAATCACTCTACAAGGATCTCTTTGGGAAGGCTTATGGTTATGACCTTAAAGATAGCGACGCCGAGGAGTATCTGGTGGATGTGGATCCGTTTCTATATTCAGCGGATTATGCTCGTGCTTTCATTGGGGCAGACGTGCTGATCCAACATCTGCGGAGTAAATTCGGCGAAAACTGGTTGGAGAATCAAAAGGTTGGACCTTATCTAAAAGAGTTGTGGGCAGCGGGGACCCGTTTGACGATTACCGACATTGTGAGAAACCTAGGATATGAGAAGCTGGATTATTCTGCCGGCATTGAAAGATTGGAGCGGCTCTCAAAACCGGCGGGAATGCTTAAATCAGGTGGAGAAGCCGGTGGGGGCAAAAAGAAGGAAGCTTCCGGAAAAAGACGGCGACGGCCTCCACTTCCGAGGTGCCGTGGAGGAGCAAAGCCTATGCCTACAGGTGTGTGTCCGATTCCCACTGGTGATTGAAAGGACCACAATGAGCAGCACAGATTCTTTGAGTTATATGGAGCGGGCCAGGCGCGCACTCATCTTTGCACTGGATGTTCAGGATAAAGAGACAGCGCTGCGGCTGGTGGAAGAGTTGAAAGAGCATGTCGGGGTTTTCAAGATAGGCCTGCAGCTTTTTACCAAAGAGGGTCCCGAGCTTGTGAAGCGCGTGATAGGTGAAGGATCTGAGGTGTTTTTGGATCTCAAGCTTCACGATATCCCCGCTACCGTAGAGAGGGCTGCTGCTGCTGCGGCTGAGTTGGGTGTCTCTATGATGACGGTTCACACAGGTGAAGGCGTCAAAATCGTCAAGGCCGCCTTGCGAGGTGCTAAGGTGGTGACAAGTGATAATCTTCGGGAGCCTTTGGTATTGGGAGTCACTGTGTTGACAAGCATCAGCGAATCAGAGCTGCCCGGCCTGGGGTTTGAGGAAAACATTCAGGTCCTCGTTTCAAGGCGGGCTTCCTTGGCGGTGAATGGAGGTTGCAGGGGATTAGTTTGTTCTCCAAATGAAGTCGCGGCTTTGAGGAAGATGGTGGGAAGAGATGTGAAGTTGGTGGTTCCGGGGGTGCGTCCTCATTGGGTTGCTGTAAAGGGCGATGATCAAGCCCGCAAATCTACGCCGAGAGAGGTTATCATGAAAGGTGGAGATTATGTGGTAGTGGGGAGACCTATTCGTGATCACGCCCGACCTGTGGTGGGGGCCGCCGGAATTAGAGAAGAGTTGGCTGGAGCCTTTGCAGATGGTGAGGCGTCCTGAAAGAAAGCCGGGATAGGGGAATCGTTGAAAACATCGGCATATACTTTTGTAGAGGCTGAGATGGTTTCAATGTTGTTTCAATGTTGTTTTGATCGAGAGGTTCAAAGCGAAGTTTTAGAGGATTTAGGATAATGTCGATATACGTTGATGAGGCAAAGATTGTTCAAGACGGGAGCTTTCTGGAGATATTGTTCAAGGGGTTGAATGGGGATGATAAGGGCCGGGTGCCTTTGAAGGTTCTGCGAGCCCTTGATTCAAAGAACTCTTGTGAAGAAGGGGTGAGCGGTGTTTTATTGAAGAGCTTGGAGATAAAAAGAGGCGGCTCCGATTTGATTCTTTGCTTTCACGACGGTGCGGAAGATGATTTCACCGCGACACGCCTCGCGGATCTGGCCGGGCTGGTTCCTGTGGATGCAGAAGGTTTAGATGTTGATCTCATTGTTTCCGGTGCCGATTGGCTGATGACGTGTGCCCCGGAGTCCCTCTCTCAGGTGGCGCTATCTTCAGGAGACGCCTCGATTCAGCCGGGCCCGGCCGAAGAATCACTTGGATTAATCGCCAACGGAGCGGTTGCTGTACGTGCCGGGAGGGTGACGGCTGTAGGGACCAAAGAAGAGGTCTACAAAAATGTAAAGATAGGTGCGGGCACAAAAGAGATCCATGCAAAAGGACTTGGGGTTGCGCCGGGGTTGGTGGATCCCCATACTCATCCGGTTTTTGGAGGTGAGCGCTCCAAAGAGTTTGCCTTGAGGGCGGCCGGAGCTTCTTATGCTGAGATCGCAGAGGCGGGCGGGGGGATAAGGTCTACAATGAGGGCTACCAGGGAAGCGTCGTTTCAAGAATTAAAAGCTTCGGCGTTGGGGCGTCTCAGCAATCTTTTGAATTGGGGTGTCACCACCATCGAAGCCAAGAGCGGGTACAGCCTCAACTTAGAAGGGGAGCTTAGAATGCTAAAGGTGCTGAAACAGATTGCTCCTGTCCAACCCGTGGATATTTCTCCCACCCTTCTGGCGGCGCATGTTGTTCCTCCTGAGTACATTGAAGATCGTGAAGCCTATGTGAAGCTGATCATAGAGGAGATTATTCCTCGCGCCGTGAGTGAAGGGTTGGCGGAGAGTTGTGACGCATTTTGTGAAAAAGGCGCCTTTACAACCAGGGAGACGAGGTTAATCATGGAGGCCGCCAAGGCTCAAGGCTTGGGAGTCCGTGTCCACGCAGAGCAGTTTACCGACACAGGTGGAGCTGCTTTGGCTGCAGAGTTGGGCGCTCTGAGCGCGGATCATCTTGAGGCTGTAAGCAAGGATGCCATAGATGCTATGGCTCAATCCGGAACAGTGGCGGTTTTGCTGCCCGGCGCCGCTATGACTGTGGGTGACGTTTTTCCAGACGCGAGACAATTCATAGATTCGGGAGTTCAGGTTGCGCTGGGTACGGATTTGAATCCCGGAACTTCCATGACCGAGTCGTTGTCCCTTATGATGTCCATTGCCTGCACACAATGCGGAATGACGCCTGCAGAGGCGTGGCTGGGTGTCACCGTCAATTCCGCCAAAGCATTGAATAGGCCTACTTTAGGACGTTTAAAGCCGGGGTCGCCTGCAGACATGGTTTTGTTGAGAGCGCCTAATTATTCTTCTATTCCTTATCATTTAGCTCACAACTATGTGGAGTTTGTTTTCAAGAACGGTGTGCTGGTACGGGGTTCTTTGTGATGTTTAGTGATAAACGGCAGTTGAACAAAAGGTGGCAAGCTGAAGTTGAAAGGGGCCGGTTCAATGGTTTCTTTCGTGTCACCGGAGTGGACTCACAGGAGATGGACGAGACTGAAGATGCTATTCTGGTTTTTTTGCGGAGGGAGAGTTGTCTGAGCAGCTCAGTTGATGTAAAGGTTTTTTGGAGGCTGTACGGGGTTGATATTGCCATAATCGCTGATGACAGAGCCGGCGTGGATCTAGCCGGGGAGGTTATTAAAAGGAGGTTCGGGTGGAGAGTTTATGCTCAAGCTATGGAGCTCTCCCGGGAAGCCGGCGCAAAAAACAGTGAAACGTCCATGTGCGGTGTGCAGCTCCCGGCTCTTGAAGAGGTTCTGGGTGGAATGCTCAGCGATAGGAACATGTCTCTTGCAACTGCTGAGTCCTGTACAGGAGGTTATCTTGGACATTTGATAACCGAAGTCCCCGGCAGCTCCGGGTATTTCAAAATGGGAGTGATTGCCTACAGTAATGATGTCAAAAAGGATTTTTTAGGTGTCTCCCAGGACATTTTGGATATTCAAGGTGCTGTGAGTGAACCTGTGGTAAAAGAGATGGCCGCCTCTGTAATGAAAATGGCCGGCACGGATTTTGGGATTGCCATATCAGGTGTGGCCGGACCCGGAGGTGGCACTGATGAGAAACCGGTGGGGACGGTTTGGTTGGCGTTGTGCCATGGTGCAGATCTTTTCACTCAGAGACGAAGGTTTGCCGGTGTTCGAGGGGAGGTGAAGAGGCGTGCTGCCTACTGGGCGCTGGCGATGCTTTTTCACCGTTTGAAAGGAGACTGATTTATATGCCCAAGCTTGAAACCATTAGAGCTTTTGTTGCGGTCAATTTGTCAGTGGAAGCTACCAACGCCGTGGGAGTTTTACAGAAACGTCTCAGGACGGAGCTCTCTGATCTACGGATGAAAATTTCTTGGATAAGGCAACCCAACATTCATATCACTATGAAATTTTTGGGGCGGATTGATCGTGAGTTGGGGGATGGAGTTTTATCTGCGATGAAGAAGGCGAGTGATGAGATGGAAACCTTCAGGGTTAGAGTCGGGAATATAGGGGCTTTTCCCAGTCTTGGAAGGCCTCGGGTGATTTGGGTGGGTGTGAAAGATCAAGAAGAGCGGTTCGTTGCGCTACACGAAGCAGTGGAGAGGCAACTTGAAACACTTGGGTTCAAGAGAGATAAGCGGGTTTTTCATCCGCATCTTACCATAGGTAGGGTGCGCAGGGGTGTCGAAGATTTGGAGCCCATTATTGAGAAGATAACCGATGAGGTAGATGTAGAGTCTGTTGTAGATAAGATGACCCTTTATGAGAGTCGCCTTCACAAAGGCGGCGCCGAATACAGAGCGATCGGGCACGCAATGTTTAATGATCGCGCTTTCGTTCATAAAAGAGAGGGCCATAAAGAGGTTTAGCCCGATGAATAGATGTGAGCATTAGAGTGTCTCAATAGATGCTCCTGGAGAGATACCGACACAGAAAAAAGGAGTGGTGATGGCTGCCAAAAAAACTAAAAACAACGATAACACCGATGGTCGAAAGAAATCCATCGATTTAACGATAACTGCCATAGAAAAGCAGTTCGGCAAGGGCTCAATCATGAGATTGGGTAAAGACAGCGTCGCCTATCCCAGGGGGGCGGTCATCCCTTCCGGTGCGCTCTCTTTGGATATTGCTTTGGGAATCGGGGGGTTTCCTCGCGGCAGGATAGTGGAGATTTATGGGCCTGAGAGTTCCGGAAAGACCACCTTGGCGCTGCACGCAGTGGCTGAGGCCCAAAAGCTTGGTGGAATAGCGGCGTTCATAGATGCAGAGCATGCGCTCGACACCGGGTATGCAGGCAAATTGGGGGTGAATGCCGATGAGTTGCTCGTTTCACAGCCGGATTATGGTGAACAAGCGCTGGAGATAGCTGATATGTTGGTTCGCTCAGGCGCAGTGGACATAATAGTAGTGGATTCCGTGGCGGCGCTGACACCGAAAGCCGAGCTGGAAGGAGAGATGGGAGACACTCATGTGGGGCTGCAGGCGAGGCTGATGTCCCAGGCTCTCAGAAAATTGACCGGGAGTATTTCAAAATCCAAGACCCTGTTGATATTCATAAACCAAATCCGGATGAAGATTGGTGTCATGTTTGGAAACCCGGAG
>JAABSF010000148.1 GCA_011390535.1 Deltaproteobacteria bacterium
TGCCACCGAAACCAATATTATAATATCGCGGCTCCTGAACCTCCTTTCAAACCACCAGGCGAATTTTTATTATGGAGTTAAACGGATAAGGTTGATTCGAAAGAGGTTTTGAGTAACGAATCGCTTATGGCAAAAAAAAAGAAGAACAGTTTTTATGCATATCGAACGGACGACAACCAGGGCATTGTATCCAGTTGGGCTGAGTGTGAAGCAAAAGTCAAAGGAAGACGAGCTCGCTATAAGGGGTTTAAAACCGAGAGCGAAGCGCGGGGGTGGCTTGACGGCGGAGCCGTATATGAAAACAAAGCCATCAAAAAGGAAATCAAGAGGATGGATCTTCCCGACGGTGCAGTTTTTTTCGACGCGGGCACAGGACGGGGCAACGGAACAGAGGTTAGGGTCTCAGATAAAAACGGAACACCGTTGACCTTCATGGCCTTGGATGAAGAAGATGTTACCCCTGAAGGGAACCTCTTGCTTCCTGACAAAACGAATAATTACGGCGAGCTGATGGGCTGTTTTTTGGCTCTTCAAATAGCCCGGGAGTTGGACAGCAAAACGATCATGGGAGACAGTAAGCTGGTCATCGACTTCTGGTCACGCGGTTTTCTCAGAAAAGAGACCGCTTTGAAAGATCCCCCATTAACAGAACTTGTAAAAAAGGTGAAAAAAGAACGAGAACAGTTCGAATCCACAGGGGGAAGGATCGTTCACGTGAGCGGAAGCATTAACCCTGCGGACCTGGGCTTTCACAAAGACTGACACAAAGACTGACAATAAAACCGGCGGTTATGGCTTAGTCCACATTTTGTGATGGGTCATCCACCCTCTCGGGTTCGTCGTTCTCTTTTGTGTGGATCCAGGCTTTGTCATTATCTTGAGAGCTCTCTTCGCCCCCGGCTACCTGCTGAGCTCCTCCACCTGTGCGTCTCTCCCCATGAGTAGCGCGAGCTCCCGACTCTGCCGGTCTCACCGGAGGACGCTCAGTGTTCATGTATGCTCCATAACAAGCTGCTATAACTAAACCTGAACCGGCTCCAACAAGAGCAAAACATATTTTCTTTACCAACTTGTCGACCTTCATTCCTACTCCTTATATTTTTAATTTTCTTATACTCAACTATCGCCACCTTTGTCACACCCAAGCCCTTTGCCTTTTACATCACTCTAACGATTCCCAGAGGTAAAACCTTACACCAATCATTTTGTTTTTTCTATGAGGGCACCACCAACCCCCTGTGAACTAAGTGACAGCAATACACCAAACAAGTATTATGCAACCAATCATACCAAACATCAACTAAGTAGTCTAAATAACGCATTTTACCATTTGGCACAAAACTTGATGCAGCACTTCTATCAAATGGCTGCTTCACCTTATTCATATTTTTCATCCCATTCAACATGCCGAAAAACATGGAGCAAAAGGCGATTTGACCATTCAACAGAAACAGAACCACCGGACTTCATCCTGCCTCGGTCCAGCCAAACCGTTCGACGTTCCAGCTTGAACCGACATATCCACTTCCATGTGGTCGCCTCATCGGGCACTTTCGCAGCAGACAATGACGGCCGCCTAGTCTTCTTTCAAACCACCAAGCTCGACGACCGCTGCTTTAACATCCTCACAGAGATAATCCGCCTATGATATTTTGCTTTAATTAACATTTGACCCCTCTCGTTTTTTATGGGATATCAATAGAACCAACCTTGAAAATTCGAAGAGCAGGATCGATATTTCATGGATGATGCTATGATTGAACGCACCGGCTACCTTGATCAGATTCGTTTTCAGTTTGAAATCCATCCCGTTGTAGCGGTGTTGGGGGCTCGCCAGTGCGGAAAAACAACACTAGCAGAGATGTATGCTGACAAATACGCCGGTGAGGACGTCATCCGGTTTGACCTTGAAGATCCAACCCACCTGGCTCGCCTCGATTCCCCGAAGTTGGCCCTGGAAGGACTGCGAGGTCTTGTTGTCATTGACGAGGTTCAGAGAGCGCCCGGTCTTTTTGAAGTTCTCCGGGTCCTGTCAGACCGGCGGGACAACCCTGCCCGATTTTTGATACTTGGCAGTGCCTCCCGGGATCTGCTCCGCCAGTCCTCAGAAACCCTGGCCGGCCGGATCGGCTACATTGAGCTTACGCCGTTTTCCATCCCTGAGGTTGGGATGGATCGTTTGAACAGGCTCTGGCTGTACGGCGGATTTCCGCCATCCTTTCTGGCAAAAACGGAACGTATGGCGGCCGCGTGGCGCCGATCATACATCACAACATTCCTTGAGCGGGACATCCCTTCCCTTGGCTTTTCCATCCCTCCCGCTGCATTGAGACGATTTTGGATGATGCTTGCCCACTATCACGGACAGACAGTAAATTACTCTGAGATCGGCAGGTCCTTCGGTGCGTCAGACAATACGGTCAGAAATTACCTTGATATTCTGGAATCCACTTTCATGATCCGGCAGCTACCACCCTGGCATGAAAACATCGGCAAACGCCAGGTCAAGTCCTCCAAAATGTATATAAGGGATTCAGGCATTCTTCATTCACTGATCGGGATCGAAGAGAAAAAAGAACTCATGTTTCATCCCAAGCTGGGTCCTTCATGGGAGGGGTTTGCCATAGAATCCATCATCGGGCTTTACGGGGTCGGACCCGGAGAGTGCTATTTCTGGGCCACGCACGGAGGGGCTGAACTGGACCTGCTTATCTTTGAACGTGGTAGAAGGGTAGGATATGAAATCAAGCACACCGATTCGCCGCGTATGACCCGGTCGCTGGGAATCGCTCAAAAAGATCTCAAGACCGATGAAATGTATGTGGTTTTTCCCGGATCGGAAACGTTTCCCCTGGATGAGCGCGTTCAGGCCGTCGGTTTAGAGACGCTGGTACGAGACAAACAAAAAGAATTGTCATAACACTCATCAAAACACGCCTGTACTTGCTTTTCGCACGTCCCGCAACTGCTTTTTTGTAATTTATGACAAGAGGTGGAGACAAGACGAGGGCTGATTCGGCCCACTGCTTTTTGTTCGCTAAAGCCCGTTCAATTTCCTGTTCTCCCAAGAACAAAACAGGTATACTCTCCCAAACTACTTTGGAAGGGCCATTATGACAGCAAACAAGCAATTTTTTTTGCGTTTTGGTGACCATTTTTCTCTTTCCTGTGTTTTCGGGATGCTTCAAAAAGGGAAACGGAAAGGGTGAAAAAAGGGAAGACAAAAGCATACTTGAGGAACCTCACAAAGCTCCGGACGAGGTGCCTTCTGAAAAAACCGTTTCCGACGAGTCACCGGCCCCGAGTGAAAACAAGGACGCTCCTCATCCTTTCAAGGATCCCAAGCTCACGGTGCTAAAAACGGAGAGCGGTCACGATGTCGAACTGGTTTTGACACCCTCCACCAACGAACTCGAAGCGCTCAAAAAGGAGATGGCAGACACCTCGAAACATCTCGATTGGGAATGCCTACCGGAGCCGAACCAGTTTCAGCGACTTCGGCCCAGCCGAAAGCGCCTGCTCGATGCGATAAAAATGATTGCGTACAGAGCCGAAACCGCCATGGCCAACATCGTAAAGGAAAAGCTCGCCGGAAAAAGTGAAGATTGAATAGTTTCCATGAGAAAAGAATTTACAGGAGGGAGAAATGCGCAAGAGATAAGGATGAACAGAAAACCAAGAGATTATTTCCAACGGACGCGGATACGAATTACAACGGGTTTACTTGAATCTTGAAGAATAGCGCTCTTTTGTTTTGATAATAATCTGAATATATTCTTCAAGCTTCTTTTCAGGCAAGCTGCGTGTTTCCCTTTCAAACCTGTGATTGAAATCTTACCGTCGAGATCGGTTCTGACAATCACTTGCACAAACTTTCCTGATTTCGATTCATCACTTAAGCATCCAATTGTACCGCCGGTTCGGCTTAACCTGCTATTGAGGTATCTGGTTACTCTTTGTCTGTGTTTTGAAATTATATTTCTAACGCCTAACACTGAAACCTCGGCCTCTCCACCAGCCTTTTTCGTGGGCTCTGCTTTACTCTTTTCCTCTCTCTCTGCCGGAGTGCTGCCTCCCAAAAGACTGGACAGAGGGTCCCCTGAAGAACTTGGTGCTGGTGCAAAACTCTTTCTCGGGGAGACTCGACGGCGTGCACTGCGAGACACTCCTCTCCTAAGGACGCCCCCTCCAGAGTATCCGCTCATACTATCATCAAGGGTTCCCCCTTTTCCGATGGCAAGATTTGAGACACCTTTAGGCATGGGCAAAGGTTGCCTCACCGTCACCACTTTTCCATCCTTGCGAACCTGTTTCAGCCCAACCGCCACAAAAGAGGTGAACTGAGTCATCATGTTATAGGTGAGACCGACATTGGTAATCGCTTCTTCCAGATCCGAATCTTTGGGCAGAAGAGTCAACTGATCACTTAACTTAGCCACCCATTTACGCGCCCACAGCACCCTAAGGGGCTTGTTTGCCGGCTTGACGGCGTCGGGCCCAAAGGTCATCTCACGTTTGAAAGTGCCATTTCCGGATGCTCCCGAAACGGTTACTTTGCCGGTTGGCCGCCCAGTGTATTTTCCAAAAGCGATGAGAGGGCGCTGGGCCATCAAATCAGGAAACTTCCTGGGAACCACATCAGACACTTTGATTCCGTTGTAGGAGACGTTGATATCGGTCAACACGGGAGCCTCTATATATTTCCTGAATTTTGCCGCGGTCTCGGCCCCCTCGCTGTCATCTGTGACAACAAACGACTCACCCATTCCAGCTCGCCCCATATCCTCAATAAGGGCACGATTCACTGATCTACCGATTCCGAAAGAGAAAAGATTAGCACTATTAAGGTTCTTATCTATAAACCGGAAGGTCTGTTTTTCGACCCCTACGTAACCATCTGTTATGACCACAACCGACCTGGACACACCTTTACTCTTCACCTTGGGGAGTGCGTAGGCTGTTTTGAGGCCTTCAAGAAGCTGAGTTCCCCCGCCGCCTCTTTGAAACCCCATGATGTTCAAAACTTTTTCCAAATTACCCTTGGTGGCCCGAAGAGATTTAGGGCTTAACACCCTTGAAGAGGCTGCAAACAACACCACATTGAAATAATCTTTCGAGCTCATCCCCTTAAATAGGTTACGGATCAATTCTTTGGAGACATTGAGTGGAAAACCCGACATTGAGCCTGAAACATCTACGACAAAAACATACTCGCGAGGGGGTATATCTTTCTTCTTCACCCTCTTGGGAGGCTCCATCATCAGCAGAAAAAATTTCTCCTTCTCTCCCTCAAAAGCCATCATCCCCGTCTCTATGGAATCCCCTGCCAGTTTATATTTCAAGATATAATCTCTGTTTCCTCCTCCGGACTTCTTTAGGGTAACATCTGCGGCCGTCCGTGAAGCAAAATCCACTTTCACCGGATGACTAGGAGATGAAAGTTCCTTGATCCCAATCGGACTCTCAACGTGCACCTTTATATCAAACTCGTAGCTCTCCTTTTTTCCCGCTTTGGTATGAGGGTTTTTCATCCACTTGTCGCTCTTGGGATCCGCGCCCCCGGTGAACCGCGGCCCGACAACTGTGGGATAAACAAACTCGTAGACCTGGTCTTCAGGGACCAGCAGCTCACTGTAATCCAGCTCAACCTCAATCTCATCTCCGGGCATGATATTGGCCACATTCATGGTAAAGACATTAGACCGCTCTTGCTCTAACAAAGAGGCTCGCTTACCTTCCTCCTTGGCCTTTTCGTAGATTTTCCGCGCCTGCTCTCTCTTTTCTATCCTCGCCTCGATTATTCTGTCTCCTATCTTCATACGCATGCCGTGAACAGCAGCCTTCGTGGAAGCTGGAAACACATAAACCGCCTCAATGGGTTTTTTGCCTTCATTTTTGTAAACTTGTGTCACTTTAGCTTGGGCTATTACCCCCGCTATATTCACCTCTGCGCTCGTCTTTTTCAGAGGGAGCTCTTCTATCCCTTGTTTCCCGGATCCGGGGACATGAAAATACGGAGCCAGAGATTGATCCCGTGCTGATTTCTTAGCTGGTCTCATGCGTGACCCATATCTCCCATAGCTCCGATAACCTGCGTAACGATTCGATTGAGAGCTCAATTTAGCATCCACCTTACCCAACAGCTTGGCCATGGCGCCGGGATCCGGTGGGGTCATGACTCTGGGTTGGTCCACTTCAAGCTTTTGCCCTTCGACCGTTTTCCCGGAACCGTCATCATCACCCTTTACACCCTCTAACCCCCCAATTTTTCCTTCCTCATTCTTTCCTTCATCGCCAACCCCCTTATGAACAACGTTTCTCTCTCCCCCTTTCCCCGAAGAATTCTTTACCCTTTTCCCTTTTCCGTTTTCGACGTTCCCGGATCCGGTACAACAAGCCCCTGCCAACAATCCGAAAACAAAGACGCTAAAAACGGAAACTCTCTTTTTCCAGTACAGCATGACAAACTCCTTAACAGACTCTCTCGTTTCACTAGTTTAAAAGACCGGCAGCTTATGGAAAGCTCCTCTTCCGACCAACTAATTTTGCAAACGCCCTATACAAACCCATACAAAAACACGCAATAATCAGTTCCCCCTAAAGGAAACAACGGGCAAATTCTTTCAAAGTATTAAATCATTTT
>JAABSF010000149.1 GCA_011390535.1 Deltaproteobacteria bacterium
AGATTGCGTCACTGAGGTTTGGGTGGAAATCCGGCCCCGGTTCAACTTCGGGACAAGCTTTGCTGGAATAATGATGAATGTATTATCTCCTGCAAATTCCCGGCTTTTATGAATCTATGTTTATTCTTTCAAGCCAGCTTTCAAAATCCTTTTCGGCTCGCTCGGCTGTGAGGAGGCGGCGTTGGCTTTTCTTTATCTTTTTTCCCGGTGACTCTAATGGTGGAAGGAGAGACATGTTCATGTTTGTGGGCGCAAAGGGTTCGTCTTTCATTCGCGGACGCCGAATGTAGGCGTAAAGAGAACCTGTGGCGGTTGTCACGGGGGGAAGCTCCAAAACGTTGCCGGCCCTAAGCTCGTTTGCGGCCATGACTCCTGTAAGCCAGCCCATGGCTGTGGATTCCATATACCCTTCAACTCCGCACAGCAGCCCGGTCACTCGAACCCCGGGTGCTTTTTTGAGAGTAAAATCCTCGTTTAAACAATCAGGTGCTCTAAGATAGGTGTTCCGATGTATGGAACCTAAGCGCAGAAAATTGACATTCCTAAGCGCCGGTATTTTTTTAAAGATTCTCTTTTGTTCTCCATATAGCAGCCGTGTTTGAAAGCCCACAAGGTTGTGCGCTGTGCCCTGCGAGTTTTCGGCTCTGAGCTGTATCACAGCGTATGGTCTTCGACCTGTTTTCGGATCTCTAAGGCCCACGGGTCTCATGGGACCGTATCTCAGAACATCCGGTCCCCGGGCCGCCATGACCTCAATAGGCAGGCACCCTTCAAAATACTTAGGCTCTTCAAAAGGATGGGGTGGCACCTTGTCTGCGTTTAATAAATCTTCAACAAAGGCTTCGTATTCATCTCTGGAGAGAGGACAGTTTATGTAGTCGCCCCGTTGTGGTTCTTCGGCTGAAGGTGATGGGGTGGTGTCTGGTTCCGTTTTTAATGGGTCTGAGGACTTTGTTTTCTTTTCGTCCCAGCGTGAGGCTACAAAGGTGTGGTCGTGGTCTATGGTATCGGTTTCAACTATGGGGGCGATTGCGTCATAGAAATAAAGCGGCACTCCTGCACCACTTGAGAGCTCGTCTGCTAAGGGGCCTTCGGTCAGCGGCCCGGTTGCGATGATTGCGGGTGGTTGTGGAATGCATTGAACAAGCTCGCGGCGAATCTCTATGTTTGGGTGGTTTTCAATAGCGTCTGTAATTCTTTCACCCATGAGCGCTCTGTCCACGGCCAGCGCTCCTCCGGCGGGTACTCGGCTCTTGTAGGCTGATTCCAGGATAAGGGATTTGCCGAGCTCCATCTCTTTTTTCAAAATGCCCGAGGCGTTATCTTTGCGCACGGCCTTCAAAGAGTTGGAGCAAACAAGCTCTCCCAGATGCCCAGTACGGTGTGCCGGAGTCATGACCTCCGGCCGCATTTCAAATAAAGTCACGGCGATTCCGCGCATCGCCAGTTGCCACGCTGCTTCACTTCCGGCCAACCCTCCGCCCACCACCGTTATATGCTTTTCTTCTCCAGTGTAAGGAGCCATCAAACACCTCTTTCCCGTTTAGGCCAGATAATCTTATGAAGCTGTAACTGTAACCTCCAACTGCGCCCGGATTCCAACAGCCACTTTGCCGGCTCCTCTGGTGAACAAAAAGGAGATGCGGGTGAAACGATTATATGGGGGCTGTTATTGGAGTTGTGATGAGGGTTGTTATTGGGTTTGTGATGGGGGCTGTCATCGGTCTGGTCCGTTGGGCCTGGGGTTTCGGCTCGATTCAGCTTATGCTTGTCTACTATGCAGGCCGCAAACTCGAAGTCTTCTCTCGAAGTGATTACGAATTTCAACTGATCTTGATTAGTGAGAAATTTCAGGTTTTCATAACGGTTTTGATGTTCCATTCCGGAGCCGGGGCACTTGATGTCCATAATTTTGATCACTTCCTTCGGAACGGATGAAATGTCCAAAGAACCGTTGGTCTCCAGCAAAACGGTGCATCCTTTTTTCACCAACCTGTCCATAAGGATCAAGCTGCCCTCTTGAAGGAGAGGTTCGCCACCTGTAATGCAAACAAGTTTATCGTTAGGGTTTTTGGAGGAGATAATGCTCTCTACGGTGTGCTGCTCATGTCCGCTCGCTTGAATCTTCCGTGCGTATTGTGTGTCACAGTATTTACAGGCAAGGTTGCATCCAGCGAGGCGGACAAAAAAACAAGGCAGGCCGGCATATGTGCTCTCCCCTTGAATTGAACGGAAGGTTTCCGCAACCACAAGGTTTTCAGGTGATACCCCTTTCAAATCTTTTTCCTAACTCTTCTTTTTATCAAGGTCTTGTGGTTCTTGATTATCTCTGCTCGTTTTATCGGCCTCGATAATTTGAGCCTCTATTTTTGTGGGTTTTATTTTTGTGGGCTCGTTTTGTTCAGCCTCGGTCTTCTGTTCAGCTGCGGTTTTCTGTTCGGCTTCGGTTTTCTGTTCAGCTTCGGTATTCTGTTCAGCCTCGGACTTCTGTTCGGCTGCGGTTTTTTGTTCGGCGTCAGCTCCCTTTGTCGATGACTTTTCCTCGGGGATTTCTATTTGGTATGCTTGTGGTTTCGCAATATCAATTGTTATGGCGTCACCTTCAACTGCATCTACATTGCTGCAATCGTTCTTGTAATCGTTGCTCACGCTGCCCTTAGAGCCTACGACTTCTTCTTTTTGTTTTATTCCTATTGTTTGTTCAGTTTGTTCAGTATGTTCAGCTTCTTTTGTTTGTTCCGGCTCTTCAATTTCTTCAGTTTCTTCAGTTGGGGGGGCACTATCTGAAAGTGTTGTCAATTCTTCCTGTGATTCCTGTGATTCCTGTGATTCTTGTGATTCTTCACAAATATCAACTTCTTCCGATAGATCTTCAGCGCGAGCCATGAGACGTTCACCGCTGAGCTGGGATGTAGTCTGGCGCAGCCGCTCAGTGAGCACTTTTACAAAGCTCCACAACAGTTTTACCGATAACTCCGGCTCTTTGGAGAGCACCTTGTAGAAATCATCTTGTCTGATAACCAAAAGGCGCGCTTCATTTTGGGCTATAGCCGTGGCGCTCCGCGGGCTTTTATCTACCAGGGCCATCTCTCCGAAATGGGCGCCTCTTTCGAAAGAGGTTATGTAAGCCCCATCTTTAGTGAGATCCACTTTGCCATCTAAAACCACCAAGAGCTCGTCGCCGGGTTCGCCCTCTCGAATTATCACAGCTTTGGGTTTATATTTTCTCACCCGCGTGATGTTCAAAACGCGCACGAGCTCTTTGTATTTAAGATGAGAGAACAGAGGCATCTTCGCCATGATCTCCATGCGAAGCCGAACATCCACTGCTCGCCTGGCCGCTGATCCCTCTTCGTCCGTCAGCGCCTGAACTATGACGGCGGTTATATTGTCATGGCCGCCACCGTTGTTTGCAAGCTGAACAAACGCCGAGGGAGCCTCCTCCGGTTTGTTTGCTTTGAAGACGCCTTTTATATTTTCTTCTTCGAGATACGCAGAGAGCCCATCGCTGCAGAGAAGAAATTTGTCACCGGCTAAAATATCAAAATCCAGGCTGTCGACTTCTACGCTCTCATAAACCCCGACTGCCCGCGTTACGGCGTTTTTATATTGTGCATAGGGGCTGTCCTCTATTTCGCTTCTCTTTAGCCGGCCCTTTCTGATAAGGTGGTTTATCAGCGAATGATCTTCTGTTATCTGGTGCACCTGATTTTGGCGAATAAGATAGATGCGGCTGTCTCCTACATGAGCGACGAACCCTCTATCCCCCGCGATGAGCAGTAAGGATAGAGTAGTCCCCATGCCCTTTTTTTCCGGTTCGTTTTGAGCTCGCTGAAAAATGTCCGAGCATGCCGCTTGAACTGCGTGTTCCAGAATTTGGGCGATGTCATATTTTTGTACCGAGTCATCGCCCATTACGTAAGATTCAATGAGGTCCCGGTTTTTTATAACCGCATCCCGCACAGTCTCAGCCGCAATGGATGAAGCCACCTCACCGGCGGCGTGACCACCCATGCCGTCAGCCACCACGTATAGATCGATCTCTTCATCTACAAGATAGTTGTCTTCGTTATGATCTCGGGTCTTCCCCACATCGGTGGTGCCCCAGGCTTTTATAATCATGACCCGAGTTCCTCCGGGTTTCTGTTTTTGTCGTCCAATTCCAATAAAATTACACGTGAGATTCGCAATAAACGCAATAAAGAGTATACGCTCTCTTCTACAAAACACTTCTTACTATATATACTCTAATATGATATCCGACATTAAATAACGGTATTTCGTATCATAGGGGTTGTTTTGAGTCAATCCAGGATGCCCGCACGGGCTGATACCAGGGTTAAAGCGGCCAAAGCTGCTGTTTCAGATCTTAGAATCAACCTGCCCAGGCCGGCGACATGAAAACCGGCCTCGCGGCAGAGGTCTATCTCACTTTTCGTTAATCCGCCTTCAGGTCCTATCAGCAGGGATATTGTGCGTTTCTGTGGTAAATCAGGGGGAAGAATTCGGTTAAGGTTTTTATCATCACACTCTTCCCAGAGCACTACCGACCAGCAGTGAGTTGATTTGTTTGTTTTGTTTGATTCCCCGGCTTGTACGCTGACGATTTCGGCTAGACCATCTTGGATGCACGTTTTTATGGAGGCTATCTCTGGGATATCCGTTCTGCCGCATTGAGCGCCCGCCGCAGCGGCGATCTTTTGCCAACGAGCGCGACGCTTTTCGGCACGATTCTGTGGCAACTTGGGAACTGAGCGGCTGCAGACTGTTGGGATAATCATGTCTACCCCAAGCTCTGTGGATTTCTGGATCACCATATCCATTTTGGCGGATTTGAGCAGACCTTGCAGAAGGATCACCTTGGGCTTTTTAATCGGCGAGAGGCGTCTTACGGGTCCCAACGAGATAGTTACGGTTTTAGCATCGATGGCTGTAATGGTAGCTGAGTATTCTCTATCTACGCCGTCAAACACCGTGACGTGATCGTTTTGAGTCATGCGCAGGACACGGGTCAAATAATTGTGCAGCTCTCCGGTAAGACGAACCGTTTTTTCATGTTCATCATGATCAGTGCCGTTTGACAGAGAGGCTAAATGCTCTGGAGAGATAAATATTCGGGGCATCTCTTAACTTTTTTCCAATTGTCCGGCTTCAATCATTCAAAACACCGGAGAATAAAACACTCGCTGCCACCACTCGCACGGGCGCCTCAAAGCAACAAGGCAACAAGCTCTAAAAAGATACACACTCTTGCGGGTGCCCGGACAAGATGCGGGCAAAATTCAGGGTGGTGGATCCAGGTGAATCAAACCATGCCCACACGATGTCACCGTTGAAATGTCTTCGCATGGGATCGTCCCGTCTTCCCCAAGCAGCCAGGCCGGTGATTACAACCGGGCCTTCCAAAAAACCGCCGGATGCATCCACTCTTCCAAGCTTGTAGACGTAGGAACCGGACGGCTCGGCCCACCCCACCACATACTGTTCGGTGTCGTCTTCCACCGGGGTCCATCGGGCCATGGTGGGATCTGTCTCGTTAATGGAAGATGTGTTTGTCAGCCAGACCACATCAGTGGAGCTATATGAAGAGCTGATTGAGGCAAAACCAACGTCTTGATTCATAGTGGAAGAATCATAAGAGCCTTGGCCAAGAACTAGGTCGGCTTGATGGGTGTTGAATACTATCTTCCACCCATCCGGCGATATAGCTCCGCCGCCCAGCTCGCCTGCTACGCTGCCGTTGCAGCCGGCGCACATATCGATTACATGACCTGAGTTGTGGTTTATGTATATACCGCCCTTTGCGTTGGTGGAGAAATCTCCGGATGTGCCGGGGTAACAGTCCGTTACACAGGCCGGCATGAAGCGGTCGATGTCCTGGTTGTACCTTAACAGATTGCTCATGCTGTGTGAGCATCCCCAGGACCAACCTGTAGTTTCGGAACCTGCTGTTGTAACCCACTTCAAGGTATCTCCCTCGTGCCCGGAATCGGAGTGGACATGATAATAGGCCCCGTATTTGCCGCCCCCGTACTCGAAGCGGCTGTCGCCTATGCCGAAATCCGTTGGTGTATTGTTGGAGTTTGTCAGCTCTTGCGTCCACAGCTCAGTGCCTGAGGGATCGTAGCGTGTAACGTAAATGGACTGCTCTGAGCTGCTCCAGAGAAGAGCCGCAAAGTGACCGTCGGGTTCAGCCGCCAGCCCGCGGCATTCAAGCCCGGAGGTCAGGTCGTGCACCTCCACCAGCTCGTCGTCCGGAGAAATCCGGGCTACCCGAGGTGTCAGCCCTCCTCCACCCGAGGTGGTAAAGCCAACCAAGGTTTCGCAATTGGCTAACGGCGCGGTGAACACGCGGCCTACATGTAGTGAGCTTCTTCCCCAGATCCGCCAGTTGGAGACTCCACCTTTTACACCTTCCGGCACGGTGAGTTGAGATGTGGTCAGCCGGTCCTGGAGAGGATCATCCGGGTTTACGCTGGAGTCAGGCGAGACATATGCATCAGCAAGCGATGAGCCGTCTCCATCCCCTGCATCATGAAACCCTCCGGTGTCCGCCACAGCGCCATCTCCGGTAATGCCCCCTTCATCCGTTACAGCCGCGTCTCTGTCGGGCC
>JAABSF010000150.1 GCA_011390535.1 Deltaproteobacteria bacterium
GTTCGGTGCACCGGAGAACCCGGATGACCTGGTCTGGCACGGTCCGCACCCAGTCCTCTCAGATCACGCCAAAGCAGCGGGAGTTGATAGATATGTGGTAATGGAGGATCTGTGGGAGATGGTCTCGCAGTGGAAAAAACAGGGGCTCACTTTGCATTATCTTCCACCATACAGAGGAGAGTCCACCCTGCTTCTAGCCAACCTCCTGGGACGCACTCCGGATGATATCGCAGGCGGCTCATCTCGTGAGCTGGCAAGAGCGGTATGCGCCCAGCGGTCCATCAAGACCGAAGAAGAGGTCGCCCAAATAGAAGAGGCGCTCTCCATCAGCGGCTTGATGTACCAAAAAGTCCTGGAGCTGATCCGGCCCGGGCGCACCGAAGCAGAGATAATGGGTGAGATTTGGGGGACCCATCTTAAAAAAGATCGCTACTGGTCTTTCCCCCCCATTGTCTCTATCCATGGTGAAATTCTTCACAATACAGGCTATGAAAACACACTGGAAGCCGGAAGACTTCTCCTGGTAGACAGCGGCACCGAATCTCCTTTTTACTATGCATCGGACATCACCCGCACCTATCCGGTTTCGGGAAAGTTCACCCAGAAACAGAAAGACATCTACAATGTCGTGCTGAATGCACAGCTCTCAGCCATAGAAGCCGCCTCACCCAAGCTCACCAACAAAGATCTTCACTTGTTGGCGGCCAAAACAATAGCGGCCGGCCTGAAAGACGTGGGTCTTATGAAAGGCGACGTGGAAGCAGCGGTGCAAAACGGAGCCCACGCCCTCTTCTTCCCCCACGGCCTCGGTCACATGATGGGGCTGGATGTCCACGATATGGAAGACCTCGGCGATGTAGTAGGCTACGACGAAGGGCAAAGCAGGTCCTCACAATTTGGCTTGGCATTCCTGCGACTGGCGAAAAAATTGGAGCCGGGGTATGTCATCACAGTTGAACCCGGTATCTATTTCGTCCCCGCCCTCATTGATCAGTGGAGCAAAAAGAACCACCTCTCCGATTTCATCAATTACGATGAAGTGCAAAAATATCGCGACTTCGGCGGAATCCGCATCGAAGACGACATATTCATCACGGAAAAAGGCTGTCGAGTATTGGGCCCCGAAATCCCCAAAAACGTTGATGAAATAGAAGAAAAACTATCAAAATAAAGAGGCAATCCAAGGGCGGATCCTGGTACCGAACGGGTGGAAATGTTTGGGTATAAAAGGTCGGCGGTTATTCCACTATGTTGCAGATGTCGGTCTCGGTCTCTGCGAGGTTGTTGTCTTCCTCGCACTCTTCCACTTCTTCACCTTCATCGATTACCACTCTGAAGGTCATCTCCGACTCTATCGTGTTTTCATAAATGTAAGAGACCCTCTCCCACGCACCGGGGAGCAAAATCTCGCTGGTGTAAGCTGTCTCCAACAACTGAGGAGGGTTCTCGGCTTCGCTGTCGGTTCTATAAAAATGTACCGGGATGGATTTCGGCGCACCGGCACTTCCGTTATTGGAGACCTTGGCCACAAGATGTACTTCTCCAGGGCACATGGTGATGGCCGTCAGCTCAACTTCCAGATCCGGCACGGGAAACAACACACCGCCCTGCACATTTTGGCGATATGAGTTATAAGTGGTCCAACTGGGAACTTCATTCGCGGGAACATCCCACCAGCCGCCCTGAAGCTCTATGTTTGTGACATGATATGCGAACTGATTCCATACAGGCCGTGTCTTGACCCAACGATTATGTGCGTCACCAAACACACGAACCCCTTGTGTGCCGCTTGGTAATTGGCAGATCCCGTTTTGGTCGCACTGATAACCCTCTCCTGAACAAGTGCCCCCGATACCCCCTTCACAAGCCGGGCCGGCGGTGCACTCAGTAAACTCACAAAGTAAATCAATGGAGACCCCGGCTTCCTTCCAAGAAACGTGGCAATTATCACGGTTGATAGCCTGATCCTGATTTGAAATAATGACAACCTCGGCGTTTCCGTCACCGTCTACATCCGCGACTAATGGATATTCCGATGAAGTACGGTTAGAGGATGGAATGATGGGATCCACAAGCCCCGACCCGGTCAACCCGTCGAAGATATGAAAGAAACACTCATCGTTATAGAGAACTTCGGATCTACCGTCTCCTTGGAAGTCAAAAACCGAAGAGCCTGTCCTGGAAGAGCTTAGATCCTGGGTCTCCGTCTCCCAGAGAATCATGTCGGTGCGGCCACTGTAGCACTCACCGCCGCTTCGCAGAGGGGGATCCCAGCAATCCGGATCATAGACGACATAAGCCGTCAACCCGGCGACGCTGATCTCCATCTTGCCGTCACCGTCAAAATCAGCCACCGTGGGAGCCCCACCGTAACCTCCACCCGGGATCGCTATCTCTTCATCCAAGATGCTCCCACCGGGGCCAACCAGAACCTCCCCGGTCTGACCGTCCAGAAAGTAAACTCCATAGTAAACGTTAATCACCTCGGGCCCCGGGTTGTCGTCTAAAATATCAGCCACCGCCAAAAAACCCGAGGTCAAACCGTTATCTTCCGTCCAAAATGGAACGCCTCCAGGAACATTCGGGTCAATTGTAATAGCGCGGGAAGCTTCTATAACCTCAGGCTTGCCGTCCTCATTTAAATCAGCCACCACAGTGTTACGGTTGCAGCCTGATTCAGCCACGAAATCCATGTCAGGGTCACTTATGTCATGTCCGTTCATCACTTGGCAGCCCGCGATAACATCGGGCATCCCATCACCATCAACGTCGGCGACTGTTATCCCCCCCGACCAAGTCGCCCCGGCGCCGGGCCCCGTTGTCCTTAAACCTTCGCAGCCGGGATATGTGGAGTTGTTACACACATCCCCTACACCGGTGTTATCTGCTATTCGGATACCGCCTCCCACGATATTATACACAATCTCCAAGCCGGGGTCGTCATCAAAATTCGCCAAGGCCACCGTGTTTGCCCAAGAAGCTTTGGGAGCATCGGGGTCATCCTCGGAGGGGATTGTAAACAAGACCTCGCCGTTTCCGTTCCCGTCCCCACGCCCGTCAAGAACGACTACCAATCCCTGATTACTTGAACCATGATAGGCCACAACTACAACTTCGGGTATCCCGTTTCCGGTCACATCGCCCACTGTGGGCGCGGCCATAATATTCCGGTAAAAATGCCCCTCGTACTCTACGCCCTCCCAATACCATTCAAGAATCGGTTCAATATCCGTAAACTCCGGCTCTCCTTCGCAGAGCGGCCCCGAAGGGAGAGGCAAACATCGACCAATCGTCTCTTCACAATACCATTCTTCGTCAAGACAATCGAAAAAGTTATCGCACTCACCACCCCAGGTCACACATTCGTTGTTGAGACATACCTGATCTGTAGATGTGCAGCACACATCCAGGTTTTCACCACACAATGCCAGCCCAGGCAAACAGTCGGCGGCACAATCCACCCCATCCAGACAAATCTCCCCCGGGTCACAACAATCCTCAAGGTTCCGTCCGCATCGAACATTTTCACAAATAGGCAGACACTGCCAATCATTCACGCATTCTTCTCCTTCTTCACAACAAACCCCGGCCGGCCCACACGGCTCTCCATAAAGACACCCCTCATCCGCGTCATCATCTCCCCCATCATCCGTTGAACCATCTATTTCCACGCTTCCATCATGGTCATCTCCCCCACCTGAGTCACTCCCGCACCCTGTGCTCATTCCCATCAAATAAAAGATCAGCGAACATATACAGAGAGCCGATAAAAACACCCTGAAAATGGATTTCTGCTCAAAAGACGCTCCCACAGGCAAAGGCAAATACAATTGCGCCCCCGCTGTTTCAGCACGCCCCCGCTCCACAACCGCAACTTCGCTTCTCTCCATAACTAAACTCCTATGTCAAAATGCCTCTATTTAGATTTCGTTACCAAGACTCCGTTACTCTATCTTTAAAAGTACTCTATCTTTAAAAGTAAAAGTAAAAGTAAAGAACACTATGGTTAAAAGAATTTTCGCCTAAAACACCCTAAAAGTGAAGGCAAAAAAGAACCATCTCTTCGTGCCCGTACTTTTTTCTTGATAAAAGCATGGCGCTAGGTCCATTGAGCCTGCAGATGCGTCACGTCTGGCCGTATTTCTTGATGAGTTTTCGCTGGGCGAGGTGTGGTTCAATCAGGAGGAGGACGGATTGGTGAGTAAAGCCAAGGGGTCAGTTTCACAAATGAACAAGATTCCGGAACCACAATTCCTCATCCCCACAGACAGGGTTTCCTGGTAGGCAAATATCTCACGATTCGAGTCTGACGCGCTTGATCCCGACTGGGGGCTTGCATCGAATGTCTGACGCTGTATACTGCACATGGAAGCGTTTGGGGACCGGTGTCCCCCGCGGCCTTCAAAGCCGTCCGAGACAGGTCATTGCGGCTGAGTCTGGCGGGTTCGACTCCCGTACGTTTCCGTTTTTTTTATGTATTTGCCTGGGAATAAGCAGTGAACTCAATATGTTCTCCAAAGAAAAGAGTTAAAGAAGAGCTGTTTACTTTTGGGATTTGATTTCTCAGAGTTATTTGTTTTCACTTAAGAAGCTTTGGATGGAAGCCACAATTAGACATGAATAGAATTACACATAGCAAAATCAGGGGTTTCTTTCGACAGATTCATATAGGGGACACGCTTGAATCTTTTCGGAAAGCCGTACCTTTCAGCAGTTCTCCCATGAGCATCTCTCCCATGAGCATCTCTCCGTTTATCGCTCTGGTTTTCGCAATTGCCCTGCTGTCTCCAACATCGGCTCTGATTAGCGGGTGCAAATCCGGTAGTGAAACCTCTGGAGGCGGATCCGAAAGCCCCCAAAAAAAGTCTACAAAGGTTATAAAAACAAAAGACCTCGCCCAACCGGATAAGAATCCGGAAGAGACCCTCGCTGTAAACACTGAAGGGTTGCCGCAAGCAAGAGATGTCGACATAGAAAAACTGGGTCGGATGCCGCATCTGAAGGTCGTCTTGGAGAGCCTTTATAAAGTACAAAAGCGCTACGTCGACCCGCAAAAAGTCGATGCCCGAAAAATGTTTGTGCAAGGTCTTCAAGAAGTCCAGGAGAACGTGGCTGCGGTTCAAATCAGGTTCTTTCCTGAAGATGTAAAGCGGCCCGAGCTGGGGGTTGTGCAGGTAGGAAAGAGTTTGCTTCCGTTTTCCCTGGCACACCTCAAAAACATCGATGACACCTACACTTATTTCCGATGGATACTGGGTTTTATCACCAGCAAACTTGAAGAAACAGGAGACTTCTCCAAAGAAGATAAGGCTGAGATAGAGTATGCCGCCATAAACGGTTTTCTCGGCTATCTGGACCCTTACTCCGTGCTGCTCCCTCCTGAAACATACGGAGAAATGCAGATTCGCACTTCAGGCTCTTTTGGTGGTATCGGGATCGTTATTTCCATAAGAAAAGGTGCGCTTACAGTGATTTCTCCCATTGACGGAACACCGGCTGCAAAAGCGGGCATCGAACCTTTAGACAAGATTGTTCGCATCGAGGCTGAATCCACAGTGAATATGAGCCTACATGAAGCAGTGAGCAGATTGAGGGGTGAG
The DNA here is from genome assembly GCA_011390535.1 of Deltaproteobacteria bacterium. Classification (GTDB taxonomy): domain Bacteria; phylum Myxococcota_A; class Polyangia; order HGW-17; family SLPX01; genus SLPX01. The sequence continues at coordinate 5,601 of JAABSF010000150.1, forward strand.
GTGGGCACTAAGGTCACCTTTTGGGTCGAGCGAGACGGGCTGCCTGAACCGAAAAAATATACTCTTACAAGAGATAGAATTGAAATTCATAGCGTATCATCGCGGGTACTGGAAGGTGACGTGGGGTATCTGAGGCTGAGTCGCTTCAGTGAAAACACAATGCCTGAGTTGAAAGAGAACATTAAGAAGCTCACCGACAAAGGGGTAAATAGCATAATCCTGGATGTGACAAACAATCCGGGAGGGCTTTTATCCCAAGCCGTCGCCGTCGCCGATGCTTTTTTAGACAGCGGAATAATAGTCACAACAGAGGGACCGGGAGGCATTACGCTGGAGACGACAAAGGCAAAAAAAAGCACCACCCTCTGGCGTGGACCTCTGGTAGTGCTGATAAACAGAGGTTGCGCCAGCGCGGGAGAAATTGTCGCCGGCTCACTCAAACATCTGGACAGAGCGTTGGTTTTCGGCGACCGAAGTTTCGGCAAGGGAACTGTTCAAGTTCTGATGAAAAACTCCGACGACTCGGCACTCAAGCTCACTGTAGCTGAGTATCTCGTCCGTGGAGACGTTCAGATCCAGACACTTGGGATCGTGCCGGATGTTTTGACCCTACCAATAGTTTTTCGAGACAAATGGATAAGATTTCATCGCTTGCACAGTGAAACTGGTGAAGAGCATTTACCCAAACATCTCGCTTCTCACAAGAAAGGCAAAATGCGGAACCCCTCTTGGTCTTTGCGATATTTGCAAGAGGAGCGAAAAAAAACTAAAGAGAAGGATGGAGCAGAGGCTGAAACCGGCGCGGACCCAAGGCTGCAGCACATGGCTCGTGATTTTTTGATCAAGTACCGTGGCACCAGAGCAGAGATGATGAAAGACGCCGAGGGATTCGTGAAAAAAAAGCGTCTCGAACTGGAAAAAGAAATAGTCGAAACCTTCAAAAAGGTAGGCGTCGACTGGTCCGCCGCTCCTGATGAAAAA
>JAABSF010000151.1 GCA_011390535.1 Deltaproteobacteria bacterium
GTGTTTTACAGGGCCCACCAGATTTACCCGATGACGAATGCTCAGCTCATCTATCGAGGTCGCGAGGGAGGCTTCAAAACCCTTTTCCACCGGTCCCACCAACACCAAACGTGCATCTACCTGAGAGATCACCTCGGCCATCGCCTTGAGAAGAATTCTTATCCCTCTACCAGGCCCAAGGTGTCCGGTATAAATTACGTGAAGATCTTTTTTAGGCGGCGGTACTTCCCAATCAAAAAAGTCTACATCCACTCCTTGCGGCAATATATTTAAGGCTTTTTTTCGCTCCCCCTGCACGAGAGGTCCTGCCACCATGAGATGATCCGCAGCCAAGGTCGAGGCGGCCAGCACCAGATCGGCTTTATCAAAACAAAACCTCTCGTCGGCCTCTGTTTCGGCGGAGAGGGCGACATCGGCGGGGCGTGGTTGGGCCAGCGGCGAGATCGCAACCTCAAAGACCAGCTTTGAATCCATATACTCTTTTCGTTCACAAACAGGCTTCCCGCCATAAGCCGAACGAAAATGAATGACCTCATACTCATTCCCCTCAACCTGACGTCTCACCGCCCGTCTGAAAACCTCCACTTGTTCCCTAACTGAAACATCTCCAACAGGGACCCTCAGCATCCGTGCATTCAGATACTTCTCCACATAAGGAAGATCTCCAGCCCGCAACGACATCACATCCAGCTCGTAGCGAGGAGCCAATGCCTTGATAACATTATGAAGCTGTACACCGTGACGATCAGGAGCAGGAACCGCGCTGAAGCTGATTAAAAGAACTCTGGGATAATCCGACAAACCGTTGCTTTTCCTATTTTTTTTATCGATTAAAAAAACAAAAAAAAAGACCCATGTATCGATGCTTTTGGAATAATGGGCTCTTAAAATATTCCATCATCTTGGCAACATTCTTGAATAATAGAAGAAAATATTATAGGAGCTAAGAAAAATTTAGCAATTCTTCTTCATTGGAAAGGGCAAAAAAATTGAATCAACTCGTAGCATATTTAATAAAAAATTTGATAATAGATTTTCAGGGAGAGCTGGATCTGGACATGGCTAGAGACTTTTTGCGGGAGGACGACAGCCCGGAAGCAAAAGCTCTAATCACACGTTTGGTTCAAGACGGAGGGGTAGATGACATGATCATCGTCCTAGCCGATTGTCTAAGAGAATACATTCGAACCGGAATAAACGAAGAGGTGGTGCGCAATCAAATAAAGATGTACACGGAAGCCTGATACCTGGCTGCGCCGCAAAAAACCTATTGGAGCTCCACGACGTTTAGACGCTTAACAGAACCCCGGTCGACTCCAGACAAAATATAGAAACGACATGCTGAATCTTCGAACAGTACCGGCCGCCTGAAGGCGATGGTTTCAAACCCGCCCCAAAAGTGACATTAAAGGTGACATTGATGATTCTTCGCCGGCTCTGGAAGAGAAAAAGAAGAGAGCGTGTCCGATTCTCTGGACCTTTGCCTTCTTTGTCTGCTAAAAACCAACTCCATGTTGATCAAATGTCCTCACTGCGGCAAAAAAGCTTTGTCCGACAAATACCCTCCGGGGCAACCTATCGGCTGCCCTGAATGCGGCTCTCTCGTTGAGATCACAAGAAAAAGAGATGGAGAAACAGGTACACGTCTAATAAAAGAAGATCCCGTCCATTTAAAAGGCTTTGACAAACTTGAAAAGACAATTCTAAAGTCGAGCAAAGATCCGGCGATGGGAGAGAGATTATCGGGGCAATGGGCACTGTTCGTAGTCTCGCTCCAGAGTCACGCGTGGATCCCTTCATCAATATTTACAACCGGGGGGTTACTTGCAGGGCTCTTCCTGTTTTACGTAGGGTACCGCATCGGTCCTTTGGCTTGGGTTTTGCTGGGGAGCGTGGGCTTGGCGGTCTCAGTCTGGACATTCGCCGCCGCGGCGGTGGCCGCCGGTCATCTGATCGACTTGCGATGGGGGAACCCGAAATCATCAGTGGGCTTCTTCAGGAGCCTGCGACTCTTGTTTGAACATCGCACTGGAACATTGAGACGAATAGGTTTTTGGGTGTTCATTGGGTGGGTGGGCTTCTGGCTGTTCAATATCACGGTGCTCGGGTCTTCTATAATCGGCCTCGCCGGGACCACAGGCCGAGCTCTTTTAGGAGCGCTGCTGGGGGTACAAGTTTTACTTACACTGAGCGGCCTTGTCTGGATAGGGTTGATTCTAGCTGCTCTCGTGACCCAACCCACGATGAGTCTCCCCTCTCTTTCCTCGAAAAAAACGGCGCTGATGGATGGCTGGCGCATCTGGGGCCCCGAATCAACAGCGAGACGTCCTCTAATGGTCATGACTGCAGGGTTGATCAGCGTTTTCGCTGCAGGCGGTGTGTTGTTGAGGATCGGCTACCGAGTCGTTATTCAATTGAACATCATGGTTGCAGGAAAATCCTTGGAAGAGATCCTCTCCGCTTCTCCCCTGGCAGGCCTGATGAATGTGCCGTTGGCAGTGGAGCCGTCGTTTTCCCTTCAGCTGGCAGGGATCACTGCCACCATCTCTCTTGCAGCCGTCACAGGTCTCCTGCTGGGGATCATCGCCCATTACTGGGCTGTGGCAAGCCACGTCTTTGCTCGTAACCCCGGCTTCATCAAATGGATCAAGGGCCGGAAAACCGAAAAGAAGACCCGCGAGTCCCCCACTTGATCCTTTAAAGGCCGAGAGAGCATCTATGCATACTCTCCCGGCAGAGACGCACGGGCAAAGGCACAAAGGCGGCATTTCGCTTGACCCAAGAGCCCCCCGGTGATAGCCTTAGCGCTTATTAAAAGGCTCGAATTTTCAATACCGCAGGCCTCGATGGAGCAAGTTTATGGCCCAACCCAAAGTTCTTGTCATCGATGACAGCCCAACGATCTTGAAGGTCGTTCAGCTGGTCCTTACAAAAGCAGGTTACGACATCACAACAGCCCCGGACGGCGAAGCGGGCATCGCGCTTGCCCAAAAGGAGAAACCGCAGCTCATCCTGCTGGATTTCGTGATGCCTAAACTTAACGGTTACCAGGTTTGCAAGGCGCTCTCCGAAGATCCAAACCTGTCCGATGTCCCTGTGGTGCTCATGAGCGCGAAAGGCGATCAGGTTGGTGAACGATTCGTCAAAGTCCTTGGAATTGTTGATTATATCACCAAGCCCTTCAGCCCCGAAGCTATCACAGCGGTGGTTGACCACACCCTGAAAAAATACAGCGACGAAAAAGAAGATGCAAAGCCTGAGGCGGAAATAGAGCTCCAACCCGAGGTGCTCGCCGATGCAGCGGATGCAGCACAAAGAGTCCGTCATGATGCTCTCGAACAGCTTCGCGAGTCCATCTCACGAGCGGCCGCAGCAGGGATTTTGAGTCACCCGGACCTCATGGATAAAGATCTCTCTACCGCAGTTCTGGCGGAGGCGGCGCGAGATGCCTTTGACAACCCAACATTAGAAGCTCTATTGGGCGAGCTGAGAGCTGCATGTCCCGAGCTCGCTGAGACAGGTTCTCCCGGAATGACCGGTGACCTCAGGGTCGTGCCCATCGCCGATATTCTAACCCTACTTCAAACGCAGGTCCAAAACGGGGTCCTCACCGTTACACGAGGCGGCGGAAAAATCGAGCTGTATTTCAAAAACGGAAATATCGAGGTAGCTACCGCAGCAGGTGTAGCCGAAGAATTCTTGCTGGGGCGGTTTATCGTTGAAACCGGCCTCATGACTCAAGAAGCTCTGGATGATTTCATCGATGCTGAATCGGGTCAAGGTGGCGGGCTTCTGGGCACAAGGCTTGTAAAATCGGGAAAACTCACCAACAGTGAAATCAAAGAAGCAATGGCGCTGCAAACAAGCGAGCTCGTCTATGAGCTGCTGCGTTGGAACTTCGGGCGCTTTACTTTCAGGGCCACGAACGATCTTCCCGCCCTCGCCATGGAGGCGGCGCTGGAGATGCCGGTGGACAGCATCCTCATGGAAGGGTTCAGGAGAGTAGACGAGTGGCACCTGATAGAACGAGAAGTAAATGATTTTGATCAGATATTCCTAAGAGATGACGAGGCCGTAAGAAAAATGGGGCCCTCTCGTCTCACGAGAGAAGAGCAAACAGTCCTGGAGTTGGTAAACGGGAAGAACACAATCAAAGACATCGTGCGGCAGAGCCGAATGGGTTCATTTGAGGTCTCCAAGATGTTGTACCGATTACTATCCATAAAACTGATAAGAAAGCGTGTAGCCCCTGTAGCGGTATAGTTTAAACCCAGTTGCGATATCGATGATTTGAGAGAGTCAAAGAACCCAATCTAAGCGACTCATCGAGCTAACACGTAGCAGAAACCTCATGAGGTGTGGCCGTGGCCAAAATATTGATAGCAGAAGATTCAGCAACCTCAGTCGAACTACTCAAGAGAGCCCTTTCGCCTCTTGGGCACACACTGATAGTGGCGTCCAACGGGCAGGATGCTGAGCAGACCATCAGAAATGAACATCCTGATCTAGTCATACTTGACATTATCATGCCGAAAATGAACGGCTTTCAGTTATGCAGGACACTCAGGTCGGATCCAGCGCACGAAAACATGCCGATAATAGTAATAACGTCAATGGATCGAGAGAGTGACCGTTATTGGGGCATGAAACAAGGCGCATCCGAATATTTGGTGAAGCCGGTGGATCCATCTGTTCTTGTACAAAAAGTCCAAAACTATCTCAGATGAAATCGCCTCCAATAGGAGAAATGTCTGCTAAGAGCCATCAGACGAATGCGGAATCAGCAGACCCTGTTCAAAAAAGAAATTCGGAAACCGGCGAAGAACTCTCGCACATCGATGTTTTGATCTTCTCTCTTGAAGACCCGGACGTCGAAGGCGCTGAAACCCTAATAGGTGTAGAGCTTAGATTTGTTCTCGAAGCCTTTAGAACCGGTCATATTACCCCAATACCTCTCGCACCCCAATGTGTAGCAGGCGCCACAAATCTTCGAGGTCAGGTCGTTCCGCTGGTCCTGCTCTCCGCCTTTATGCCGAATATGGAGGTTCAGCATCCTCTGCATGGGACAGATGCGCTGCTGGTTGAGTGGTCCGGCTTAAAGGCCGGTTTTCCCGTAGAACAAATAATCGAAGTTTACCGATTCCCATTATCGCGATATCGTAGTGATAAAAACTCCGGTATTATTTTTCCCGGCTTTTTTGATTCACCTCACGGTGCTGTTCGATTGCTGGATGTAGGAGCCGCTTTGAAAGATGTGAGCCACCGGACAAAACAAAAAGCGAAAAATCTCTCTGGACAGGACGGCTGATGAAGGAAAAACTAACGGATAAGAATAAAACCGCACTGGTCTCTAAGTGGAAAGGGCTATCCTTTAAGTTGCTGGCCACCAGTGTTCTGCTGGTAATTATACCGGTGGTGGCCACCCTGCTCCTTACTGCTTATGCAACCGGCAAGCTGACATCCATCCGTCGAGTTCATCGCAAATCAATCGATCCTGTCCGGGAAAATGTAAAACAGGCAAGAAATGACATCGTAAACACTCACAACCGAATACACATCGGCCTCAGAAGAGGGCGGGAGACCATCGACAGAGCAGTAGAAAAAATCCGCCGGCAACAAGCATCAGCGGTCGCCAGTCAGATCGAGGCCATGGTAAAGGCCACACAAAAAGAACAGTTTCAAGAAATATCCAAGCTCTCTGCTGTTTCGGCCTATATCCATCAAGCGAGGGTGGGGCCGCACTCGGAGAATTTTCTTATAACGCACGAACCCGACGAGCTGGATCCAAAGGGAAAAGTGCTCAAACACGGCGCCGACATTATTGCGCTACATCAAAAGAATGATTTCGTGGGAAAATCCGTTGAGTCACTCAATCTGCCCTGGTCCAACAGCGTGTTCAACCTGATAATCTCTTCCGGATGGAAGAAAAAGGTTCGGGACCACATCGCCCTGGGAGACGAAATGGAAGGGGCACCTCGACCATTTGAAGGGCAGAGCTTTGAGCCGGTGAGAGACACTGCTCAAGGGAAAGACCAGAACGCGCCACCCGTCTACTGGACACTGACTTATGTTGGTGACTTCAACGGAAAACCATGGACGCTGGTATCCAAGACAACGCTCAGGGGGCCGGTCTACGAGCTCTTAAGCAGCCTGGTGGAAGAATTCGTCACTGTGAGCCGGAGCTTGGAAAATGTCGGGCCCTCTCTGGAGCGACTGGCTACAGCATCAACCCTGGTTTCTCAGCGTTTTGAATCGGGCATTCATGATTTTAAAAGGATGCTTTTTCTGGCGGTCACCATCATATGCCTGTTGGCCGCAATCCTGGTGGGAGGATCCTATCTGTTCTTTAGAACCAGCTACATAAAACCCGTGCTTCATTTAACAAACATCGCTCAGCGCATTCGCGATGGGGCATATGATGCGCGCTGTAAAGTACAATCAAATGATGAGCTGCAGGTGTTAGGTCAGTCCATAAATGAAATGTTGAACAGAATAGTGGGGCTGATCCAGAGCGAAGAAGACAAGCTGCGTTTA